>USLQ01000001.1 GCA_900555545.1 uncultured Oscillospiraceae bacterium
TAGTAACAGTGAAGAAAAAATAATCACTTTATTTGACTCCTGCGGCGCGTTCCAAAAACGCGCCGCTTTTTTTGTCAATCTTGCCCCAATAAAGCTCGCTATAAAAAATTGAATCCGTATAATTCCTGTGATAAAATAGAAAAAAACAGATCAGGAGGGGATCATTATGAGTCTATCTCGCGAAAAGCCCTTATATACTACGTTCGGCGAAGAGTTCGATCGAGCCAAGCCATGGGACGTCTATCCGCGCCCGCAGCTGCGGCGGGAATCTTTTTTGAATCTAAATGGACTATGGGATTACGCGATTTGCAGGAATCCCTCCTTTCCAACATCCTATGACGGGAAAATTTTAGTCCCATTTTCTCCCGAGGCACCGTTGTCCGGGGTAAACCGGCAGTTACAACCAAAGGAATATCTCTTTTACCGGACCCTCTTCTCCCTGCCGGAGCACTTCAATCGGGGCAGGATCCTGCTCCACTTTGGCGCGGTGGACCAGACCTGCACGGTCTATCTGAACGGGGAAAAGGTTGGGGAACATCAAGGCGGATTTCTGCCCTTTACACTGGATATCACGGAACAGATCCATCTCAATACCGAAAACTGCCTGGCGCTCCGGGTACGGGATGTGACCGACACCTCCTGCTACAGCCACGGTAAGCAACGCCTACGGCATGGCGATATCTGGTACACGGCACAATCCGGTATTTGGCAGACCGTCTGGCTCGAGAGCGTACCCGAAATTTACATTGCGGGCCTGCGTATCACTCCAGATTACGACCACGCCTGCGTACGTGTCTCCGTTACGCAGGTAGGCAATTGCCTCCCCTGCAACTTTACTGTCCGTGCGGGCAATGAAGAGCTCCTGCATCAGGAGGGGATGGCGGAGAAAACGGTGCTGGAACTGCCGGATTTTCATCCCTGGAGCCCTGAGGATCCTTTCCTCTATGATCTGGAGGTCACCTGTGGAGAGGATCGTATCACCTCCTACTTTGGTATGCGGAAGGTTTCCGCCGGCATTGACGCCAATGGCCACCGGCGCATTTTTCTCAACAACCGCCCCTATTTTAACAGCGGGCTGCTGGATCAGGGGTACTGGCCGGACGGCCTGCTGACACCTCCCGGCGAGGCAGCCATCCGGTACGACCTGGAGCAGGTCAAATCACTCGGGTTTAATATGCTGCGCAAGCACATCAAGATTGAACCGGACTGGTGGTACTACGCCTGTGACCGGCTAGGGATCCTGGTCTGGCAGGATTTTGTAAACGGCGGCGGCCAGGCCAGTTTCCTGGTGCGCAGCCGGATAGTACGTCTCAAGCAAAACGCCAGTGACCGTGCGGAGCACTACCATGCGATGGGACGGCAGGACCCTGCCGGGCGCGAAATGTACTGGCAGGAGGCGCACGGTACGGTGGAGCAGTTGTATAACCACCCGTGCATTGTCGTTTGGGTTCCCTTTAATGAGGGATGGGGGCAGTTTGACAGCACCGCCGTCTATGAAAAGGTTAAGCAATGGGATCCAACCCGTCTGGTCGATCACGCCAGCGGATGGTATGACCAGGGATCCGGTGATTTCAACAGCCGCCACGACTACTCCGCCGCACCGGCCATCCAATCGGACAATCGTATCAAAGCACTGACAGAATTTGGCGGGCTGGCTCTGGCCGAGCCGGAGCACACCTTTCAAACCAGGCAAAAGATGTTCGGTTATCAGTACTTTAAAACGCGCGAGGCGCAGGAGGATGCCCTCCAAAAGCTATACGAGCAGCACATCCTGGCGGAGATTCCCAATGGATTAAGCGCCTGCGTTTACACCCAGTTGACCGATGTGGAAAGCGAACTGAATGGCCTGATGACATATGACCGTAAGGTGTTAAAATTCGGCGCGGAGAAAATCCGCTCGATCAATCAGCGGCTCTTACAGACAGAAATCCCCTGCCCCACTCCTGAGAGGTGATTTAACTGGGAATATACAGACAAAACGGTATTGCGGTCTATCCCGCAATACCGTTTTTTTCTATTCAGATTATAGAAGTTTAGCCGCGTGCCTCAACTGCCGTATGCACTGCCCGCAGCAGGGAGAGATCATCCGTATAGGGCAGGTCACAGTTGTAGTGCCACATCATGATACCACCCATCCCTGCATCCATGGCATAGGAGGTTTTATCATAGATCATCTGCCAGCCATTGTACCACCGAGTCTCACATGGATCATTTGGATCGCTCGCCTCTCCAGTGGCTTTGTTCCCATACTTGCCAAGCTTCTCTGCCTCCGAGGACCAGTTGTACCAATAACCGCCACTGTCGGCCGGACGCGCATAGAAGGGCAGGCCGAGATCCAGCTTCGATTTATCAATCCCCTTTTTCTCAAAGCTCTCCAGGGAATTGACCGTACAACTGTAAAAGGGGGAATGGTTTCCGTCCGCATCGAACAGATCATAGGACATGATCTCAAAACGGTCTACTGCCGCAATGGCCGCCTCATTCAGCCCGATACTCCAGTCGGCCAGGGCAACGCCCAGCAGGCGATCCTCCAACCGGTTATTGAGTGCAATCAGGAATGCGCTGTACATGTCCCAATGCTCCTCCTTGAGCGGATACTCGTAGTCGAAGTACACACCGTCAAAGCCATAGGTATCTATAATCTCCATAATACCGTCGATGAGCTTCTCCTGATTATCCTTCATGGCGCTCATGTGGAGGTCGCCCTTTTCATACATTTGCTCGTTCCAGTCATCCGTCTGCGTTTTAGGATCCGGCCCCAGGAAATTGCAGTAAATTTTAACATCCCGGTCCCCAATCGCCTCGCGGACATTTTTCAGCGCCGTCTCAAATCCAGTCTTGCCATCAACCGTCCCTTCAGATGTCTCGATATCATTAAAGAAAACATTGCCGTTCTCATCAAACGACGTCAGGCCAAAGAAAATTACATCCGTAATCGCGTCAAAGCTCTCCGCCGTCAGGTTCGCCTTGTCGTACACATTACTGGCCACGATGTAGGAAGTTACACGAAAATCCTGTGCATCGGAGCTCGCTACATTGTAGGCGCAAACCTCGTTGATTTTAAACGTCTCACCGTCACGCACATCTGTCACGGTGATGCGCAATGCGTCTACTGTCACAGTATCAAAGGCACAGTAGCGATACGCACCGACCTTATCCTGCTGATAAATGGTCTGGAAAGTGCCATCCCGCTCCGCCTCAATTGTAAAGCCCAGAATATTGCCCTCATCCTTTTTTGTTTTTTCCCGCAGGGTGACGGTATTAACTGCCGTAGGCTGCTCAAACTGGATGGTATAATACGTCCCCTCGCCGCCACCAAACGCACCCTTCGTACTGTTTGTCTCAACCTGTGCCCCTTCGGCCAGATTTGTCTCCGTGACGATCTTTGTCTCGTCAGGACCACCACCGCACGCGGACAGCGCGCCCAAAGCCAAAACTGACGCTGTCAATATGGCGACCAACTTCCCTGTTCCTCTCATATTCGCTGCTCCTTCCCTTTGCATCAGATTGCCTGTAGCCCCACCGTCCGCCTTACTGCGCCGTTGCCGTTGTGGCCTCAATCTCGTACCCATTATAGCCGCCAGCGCTCATATACTCCTTGCCGATCGGTTTGTTGCAGGCGACCCATGTATTGCGTTCCTCAAGCGTCTGGTACCGATCCCGCCATGGTCGGTCACAATGACAATCAGCCAATCCTCCTGCGCATAGGTTGGGCGGCTCTCGATGGCGTTGAGAATGTCAAGCGCCATCTGTTCTTCGGAGAGGAAGCCCTCAATATAATCCGGATTGTCATTGCCAAAGCCCGTATCGTGCCCGGCGTGATCCGTTCCCTCCAGCGTACCAAAAATAATATCCTTCTCATTCTCACTGCCCGCGGTCACACAGTCGATCAGATAGTCGCGCAGGGCTGCGTCATCCTTGACATACTGGAAGGTCATCGGAATCTCCGGATGGTCTTTCAGATACTGGATCTCATCCACGTAGTTTTCCGTAAAGTGGGGCTGCCAGGACGCGGCAAAGGTGGAACGCATCCCGAGTTCCTCCGCCGCTCGGAGCATGAAAGTCTTATAGTTGATATTCTTGGGCATACCGTTATCCGTAATGCCGTTGAGCTGCCCCCACACACGGGTAGTCAGAGCGCTCCACCCCGGGGCTGTGCTTGTGTGCTGCTCCGTGGCCGTTCCTTTGATACCGCCTGCATAGGCATGATAAATATGGCCGCCCTCATCCAGGAGCTTATTCAGCGCACTGTTTGGATTCTTTTCCGTAACGCCGCCCTCTGCCCCACTGACGATTGAATTGATCAACGCGTCGGAGCGGCAGCCGTCGTAACCGATAAAGGCGACCTTTTTGGCCTTACCATTTTCAGCTGGAGCCGACAGGAAATCCCATACCATTTGGCCGACGTTCGGCTGAGGGATCGCCTCCGAACCCTCATTATCCCAAAAAGTATAGGCGTTGATCTTGTCAAAATATTCCTCGTCCCCCTCGGGTGCGGAATTGCACGCGGCAAAAGACGCTGCCATCACGGCAATAGCGCATCCGGCCGCACAGACTTTAACAACACGGTTTCGATTCATGATTTTCTTCCTTTCCCAGATATTGGCACCCTCATTTTATCACAGAATATTATTGTTTTCAATCAGATTTTGTTTCAAAACTCACAATCAACTCCACTATTTTCTAAAAACAGTCATGGTCCGCTCCAGATGATGTTTAAACAGGACCGCCGGTGGGGAATACTGATAGAAAATCATTACAGGCGGTGGAACTATGTTTCGATATTATATGAGCAGGCGCAGTGATCAGACGTATGATCTATGTATTATCCTTGATCCGGGCGATGTAGAATTTGCCCTGGACTTTTTTTCCAAGAACAGCGATCCTGGCAGGCATCGGGACTTTCTCTCCTTTCTCCGGGAGCAGGGCAAGAAAAACCGCATCCGTGTTGTCAAAGTGTTCCTGTCCGGTGTACTGATCGCCTCCATCCCCTTTGGCATGTTCACGCAGGTATATGCCCAGGCCCACCCCGTATCCTCAACTCAAATGCAAAGTACCGGCGTTTTGGCCTCCGTGTTGTCAACAAGCAAATTCAATATGACCTACCTGTACGGCGGTACGGTAGAACAGCAAATTGCCAAGGTACAGGCCGCCGGCTCTTTCCAGACGGTCTCCCCCAGCTACTTCGATATTGATTCCAGCGGAAAGCTAATACTCAACAACGTCAGTACAAAACTGGTCAACGCCATGCACGAAATGGGGATTAAAGTTGTTCCCATGCTGAGCAACCACTGGGATCGCAAAGGCGGCCAGCTTGCCCTGCGCGACCCGGCTGCTCTGGCCAGACAAATCGCTCAATATGTGGCACAGTATAACCTGGATGGGGTCAATGTGGACATTGAAAACGTGACGGCCAGCGAACGTGACGCCTACACCCTGCTGGTTAAAACGCTGCGTGAATTGATCCCCTCCGAAAAGGAGGTCTCTGTGGCCGTGGCCGCTAACCCCAACGGGTGGACTACGGGCTGGCACGGCTCGTATGACTACGCCGCGCTGGCACAATATGCGGACTATCTGATGATTATGGCGTACGATGAAAGTTGGCAGGGCAGTGACGCAGGGCCGGTCGCAAGCCTCTCCTTTGCCGAACGGTCCGTCCGCTATGCGCTCCAGCACGCCCCGGCCGATAAGATCGTGCTGGGAGTGCCATTCTATGGGCGGCTATGGAGCGCGGACGGCGCCTTCAACGGCCATGGAATTGGCCTAAACGTACTGGCCAACATGCTCCGGGACTACCGGGCGGAGATCACATTCTCCGAGCAGCACCAGTCCCCAGTTGCCACCTTTACCGTGCGCAGCGGAGATGCCAGCTATACTGTGGGCGGCAAAAAATTGACTCCTGGCACCTATACCGTCTGGTTTGAAAACGAGCAGTCCCTTGCGGCCAAGGCGGATCTGATTCACCGATACGATCTGAAAGGGCTGGGTTCCTGGGCGCTGAATCAGGCCACAGATGATATTTTATCCGCCATGGGCGGATGGCTGGCCGCGCCAGAGGAGGGTGAGCTCCGCTATGGGACTGTCACCGCCACCTCGCTGCGGGTACGCCGGGGTCCCTCCCTGCAAAGCGATACCATCGCCTTTTACCAGATGGGCGACCGGGTGACGATTACCGGTGAAACCGAGGGATGGTACCGTATCCGAATGGCAGACGGCACGTATGGGTACGTCAGCAGTGATTATGTCCAACTGGAACTCGAAGAGGAAGAACCACCTGTGGAGACGCCTGCTTACTCGACCGGTGACCGCGTTCGGGTACGAGCCACGCCATCGACAAGCGGAGATATCATGACCCACCTGATGTTTGGGGAACTGGTGACCGTCACCGGAGAGATTGAAGGAGAATGGTATCCGGTTCGTACCGCGGACGGTATTACCGGCTATGTCCATGGGGATTATATCGCCTTCTCCGCCCCCGTACGGGAACAGACCGCCTACTCATCGGGGAGCCGCGTTCGCGTAAGAGAGCAGGCGTCCACTAATTCTTCCATTCTGGCACACCTCGCCTTTGGTGAATCCTTTACCGCTCTGGGGGAACGGCAGGGGGCCGATGGGACGCAGGGGTACGTCCATGCGGACTACGTGTCCTTTGAGAAGCCGGTACTGGAGCGGACGGGATATATTACCGGCAACAGCGTGCGTGTCCGGTCTGCCGCATCCACCTCGGCCGCCATCCTGACCCTGACCAACCGCGGGGATAGTGTAACAGTCATTGGCGAACTTCAGGGTGGATGGTACGCCGTACGCCTGCCGGACGGGCGATCCGGATTTGTGTTTGGCGACTATATCAGCTTTACAAAGCCAGCCGCCAACCGGACCGGGTATTCCGCCGGCAGCAATGTGCGGGTACGCAAAAGTGCATCTACCTCCAGCGCTATCCTAACGCTTGTGCAGCGTGGGGATTCCTTTACGGTGACGGACGAGACAGCTACCGGATGGTACCACGTACAGCTGAAAGATGGGACCCGTGGCTATATTCATGGCTCTCTGGTCGAATTCCGATAAATATACAAAAGCACGCCCCGCCGAAGCTTAAGGCTTCGGCGGGGGGTTGATTTCACCTGCAAAATTTTTAATTACACCACATTTTTACTTCTGCCAATCCCAGTTGTAGAAGCGAACCTTTACCGGATCAGAAAAATGTTCCTTGCCATCCATATCGCACACGACAGCCTGAACCCAGAAAGAACGTGGGCCGACGCCAAACGTCGGGCGAATTACTGCGGTCTCTCCATCCGTTGCGCCGTCGAATTTTGCCTCGGGCTCATCGATGGACCAATTCGCAGCCCGCCATTCGATGCTCTTATACTCGACATCCTGGCCGCCGTTGATCTGAACCTTCAGTTCAACCGTCTGGCTGGTCCAAGTCTTTGTCCAGGGGGTCTTGTGATAGATGACCTCACCGGACAATTCATCCCCAGAGCTTGTCGGGATAATGGAGACACTGGTAATCTCAGGGACACCGGCATATTCCAAATACAGTGCATACAACGTATCGTATGCCGCATCTACCGTTGCCTGAGTTGCAAACTCGTCGGAACTTACTTTCTGAGCGTTAGTAAGCGCCTCCTGAATCAGCGTCTCTTCCACTGCAGTAAGATCGAGAGCCTCCACCTTTTGGATCAGAGCGTTGAGTGCCGACTTATCCGCACGAACGGAAACTGTACACTGACTGGTAAATCCGCCATCCTTCGTAGTAACGGTAATGATTGCATCGCCGGGGGCAATACCTGTTACAAGACCGTTCGCATCGACGGTGGCGACTGCCGGATCACTACTCACCCAAGTGACATCCTTGACCGTAGCATCGCCCGGCTGAACGTTTGCTGTGAGCTGAGACATAGAACCCTCGTTCAGGGCAAGATCGGACTGATCGAGAGCGACGCCCGTGACGTGTACAGCCGCCTCGGTAAAGGTCACACGAATCGTGTCAGATACGGCCGGGTTATCTACGGAAGTCGCGGTGATATTCGCGCTGGCCGGGAGTGGGCGGATAAGAGGCATTACATTGTAGGAGACAACCCCATTCGCATCAACCGTGATATTTTTATTATCACTCGACCATGTGACCGCCTTGTTGGTGGCAGTATCCGGTGTGACTGTAGCGGTCAGCTGCGTAGAACCATTCCCAAAGCCAGCCGTAGTCTCAACCTCCACGATTGTCTCGTCCGGCTGATCGATTGTCAGACCTTCAACCGCCTCATGGACGGTGATATCCATTGAGTATACAATGTCGTTATTACGATCGGAACGCAGATAAAGTGTCGTTGTTCCGCCTCCGACCGCCGCAATCTGGAAAGTCCCTTCTGTATTCCACGCCAACCATTTGTCGGAATTGATGCTATTGCCGCCACTGACAGCAATAATGCCATTGTTGGCATTGCCGCTCCAGTTGATAGTGCCATCCGGCATCAGAATACCAATAGTTGCGTATCTGGCAGCAATATCCAAGGTAACTGGATACACCCTAAAAGTATAGTATCCGGTCTCACCCTTTTCCAAGTAATCTGAGCCAACAAATTCAATATCAGTAGGCGAGACGGTGTTGTCCGACCTCACCCATCCGTATTTGCTCACTGTTTTACCATCGACTGTCGCACTAATGGTAAATTCACTTGCAACAAACAACTCCTCTGCGCCACGCACCGTCAACTTACCTGTACTGTCTACAACAGCAACATTACGATTGCTGGAATCCCACTGAATATCTTCGGGTCCAACAACAGCACCCTCGGGCTGAATGTTACCGATTGTCAGATAGCGCGTAGCGTTGAGCAGGCTGCTGACATTCTCCGTATCACCAATAATCTCAAAGTTCTCGACGGCCAGCTGATCCACGATCTCCACGGTAACAGTATCGTTAATTGTGAACTGCAGAACCCAATTCGCGACTTGGGAGACAATTTCCTGCATCTTCTGCGCATCGTCGCCGGTACCTGCATCCACAACACCCTGAACAATACCGATGATCAGATCAATCGCACCGGAGGTCAGACTGTCGCCAAACATGTAGACGAGCAGATCCTTCAATCCGTCTGCCGCATTGGCAATATCACCGATTGTCCCAAGGTACTCCTCAATCTTGTCCATCAGGCCCTGTACATCCGGCGAGGCAGTGATGCGCACCGTGCCCGGCTCGTTAAAGGTGACTACATTGTTCTCATCGATGGTGGCGATATCCGACTCAATCGGGAGCCAGCCGCCAAGATACAACTTTTCTACCTTCCAATCGACACCCATATTCAAGCGCAGAGGAGTTGTGATAGCACCCAGTTTCACCTGGTAGCCCTTCTCCACCACAGCCGGAATCGCTTCGTGATTGGTGATATACGTTCCATTCGGGATAACAAGCGCAAGCGGATTGTCATCCTTGTTGACGCCAACCCATGTGTTATCGGAAGCAAGCGTATTGCCTTCAGCATCAACGAGTGTAGCGGTAATTTCTACCTTTGTCTCGTTAATCATGGACTGGAGCGGATTGAGCAGCGTATTCGCTGCGTTCTCTCCCAAAACTGGATCAAGAACAAGATGGAACGCACTCATCATCGTCTCGGGATCGTCAATCCCCGGAGTATTGCTGACGGTGTTCGTCAAGGAGTCAGCAAGACCGGGACCAATCAGCCACAGCGGACGGATATTTTCGTCAATCCAGGCTAAAATCACCGGACGTTTAGAGGCGTCACGGCCCGTAACCAACCCATTCTCATCGACATATGCAGCATAGGGTGCGGCAGAGTCCCATACCACGCTGCTACCCTCCGGCAGCACCTCACTACCACCGTAACGAACGGAAAGCTGCTTACTTTCACTCTCCTTGAGGTAAAATCCCTCATCAGAGACTGGAGCAGCCCCATCGTAGATTTCCAGTGTCCCCGGCTCTGCCGCGGCGTCATCGGCCGCGAAGACGGATGCCGGAACCACTGCGGTGCACAGCATCACTGCACTGAGCAGTGCACTGAGCCACCGTTTGGTCTTCTTTTGCATAACACTATCACTTCTCCTTCTTTTTTGAGATGGATCGAATTCCTTGAAGAATCCATCATCTATAATAAATAAACTGTATCACCAATTCTGAATTAAGTCAATGCATATTGACGGATAATCAAGCACTTTCTTACAAAACTCTTAAATGTATAAAAATGTTATTTATCATTTGTCTATTATAGATTAAAAATTCTGTATTTGCGTTCTATCCTGCAACATATAGGATCAGATGTGTTGAATAAAAGTAAGATCCACGCTCGATTTCGACATATATTTTTACAAAAATGAGGCGTTTGGGCACAAAACCAATTTTCGCTCTGCACTGGATCGTATTAAAAATTGGGAAAGATGAATACTTTATCCCACACTATTCTGCCCCCCGTCCGTCAAAAAAATGATTTTCCGCATCCATAGCATGGATTCCTTGCAGTTTGCGTCATTTCGATTTATAATAACCCTATGAAGAAAAACATATAAAAAAGATGAATATGGGGGAAAACGAGTGGACTATTATAAAATCGTAACCGGCCTGCTTGGTGGACTGGCGCTCTTCCTGATCGGTATGCAGATGATGAGCACCGGATTAGAGGCCGCCGCCGGGAATAAAATGAAGCGAATCCTTGAAAAGCTGACCTCCAATCGATTCCTTGGCGTGATTGTCGGCGCCGCTATCACAGCGGTAATCCAGTCCTCATCCGCTACGACGGTAATGGTTGTAGGATTTGTCAACTCACGGCTGATGACGCTCAATCAGGCCGTATGGGTAATTATGGGCGCCAATATCGGTACAACCATCACCGGCCAGCTAATCGCACTGGACGTAGGTGAAATTGCCCCGTTGATCGCCTTTGTGGGTGTGGCGCTGATCGTATTTATCAAGCGCGACTCCATCCACCATTATGGCCAGATCCTCGCAGGGCTTGGGATGCTGTTCATCGGTATGGATATGATGAGCAGCGCGATGCTACCGCTGCGTGAATCCGAAGCCTTTGTCAATATTATGACACAATTCTCCAACCCACTGCTCGGGATTCTGGTCGGCGCAGGCTTTACCGCCCTGATCCAATCCTCTTCCGCCTCCGTCGGAATCCTGCAGGCGTTGGCAATCAGCGGTGTGATTGGGCTGCCAAATGCCGTGTATGTACTCTTTGGCCAAAATATTGGCACCTGCATTACCGCAGTGCTCGCCTCCATCGGAACAAGCCGCAACGCCAAGCGCACCACCATTGTGCACTTGATGTTCAATATTATCGGCACTGTATTGTTCACCCTGATCTGCTACTTCACCCCGCTGACATCGTTTGTGGAGTCCTGGACACCGGACAATGCCGCCGCGCAGATCGCCAATATGCACACCCTGTTCAACGTGGTAACAACGTTACTGCTGCTCCCCTTTGGCAATCAACTTGCCAAACTGGTGGTCAAGCTCCTGCCGGATCGGGTATCCGACAAAAAGGATGGCCCCTATCTCAAGTATATCAAGCCTATTGATGCAACGCAGGAATACCATATTGGTACTTCCGCAATCGCCATTGGAAGTACGCGGCTGGAACTCACCCGGATGCTGCATAAGGTACAAAATAATGTGGACCTGAGTTACCGCTGTGTATTGGACGGGACCTCACGCCACCTGAAAGAAGTGGAAGATGTGGAGGATTCCATCGATTACCTGAATGCACAGATCTCCGACTATATTTCTCACATCATTGCCCACGAGTCAAACGAGAAGGACTCCGAGGTTATCAGCTCTTTCTTTAAGATCTCGGGCAATTTGGAGCGCATTGGCGACCATGCAATGAACATCAGCGAATACACCAAGCGGATGGAATCAAAAGGGATTACATTCTCCAAGGAGGAACGTGCTGAAATTGGACAGATGCGCGATATCTGCATTCAGGCATTGGGACTGCTGGGCAAACTGGAGCCTCTCAGCATGGAAACCTTTGATAAAATCGTAGATGCAGAGCAGAAAATTGATGATATGACCGCACAGTTCCGCCACAATCAGCTGAAGCGGATGCGTGCGGGCACCTGCACCAACGAGGCCTCCGTCCTCTATGCGGAAATGCTCACAGACTTTGAACGTATGGGCGACCACATTCTCAACATCGGTGAATCGCTGCTGTAAATTTCACCAACAATATCATCCCCCCACTCTCCCGGCCAATCCGGTTGCCGTGCGTGTGGGGGTGTTTTATGATACAAACTTCTCCTGTGCCCTCCAATGCTTCCCTAATGGAAATGCTGATTGGAACAAGATGCAGTCCACGACGGGGCTGGAGTTATCATTATAGGGTTTACAAATTTTCCTTTTCACCTTGTACCCCGCAAGGAGCTACTACCCCAGATAAGCAGAGAGCGCCCCCTCACACCTTACGGCGGAGGGGGCGCTGCTATAGATGCGGCACGGATCACTAGATCATCCGGCCTGTTTGTTTACTTCTTTTTCCGAGTCAGAATGACTACCGCACCGGCTGAGAGCCGCTGCACCGGCAACAGCTGTGAGAACCGCATCCCCGGTATTGACGCTGTTCCCACTGTCTGAAGTGTTTGCCGATCCGCCATTCGCCGCTGTGGTCGTTGGGGCCGCTGTAGAGGGCTGCTCGCCAGAGGGCTTCTCATCAGATGACACAGGCTCCGTGGTTCCCTCAGGGGCTGTAGAGTCTGTTTCATCGGTGGGATCGGTAATGTCCGTAGGTTCGGTTGTATCCTCGGGCTCGGTGGTATCTGTCGGATCCGTTGTATCCTCGGGCTCAGTGGTATCCGTCGGATCCGTCGTATCCTCGGGCTCAGTAGTATCTGTGGGTTCTGTCGTATCCTCAGGTTCTGTCGTATCCGTAGATTCCTCCGGTTGTGTAGATTCTTCCGGATCCGTCGGATCTACCGGTGCTACATCACCCACCGCGTCGATGTAGAGAAGCACACTGCTGGACCAGGAGGCATCAATTGTCAGATACGACGTATTTCCGTAGGCAACGGTATCCTCCTGCCCGTCGATACCCTCCAGGGTGACTCCGCCCTGATAGACATCGGCTGTAGACCACTGTGTAACCTCTTTTCCATCGGTACAGATAGCCGTCAGGGAGACACGCGTGTCCGTGGGGATAATGATACTCTCATAGTTGGATGCGCCAACATCTTTAAAAGTACCAAGCACATCATAGGTGTAAGTCTCCGTCTGGCCGGTTTTCGGGTTCAGGGCATCAAAGGATACCGTGTAACCCTCGACCGTATTTTGGATCCCGCCCCACGGCCGCCGGGCAATGGACAGATTGTCATAATTCTGGAATGTCCACAGATAGATCTTCAGAACGTTATCATAGTCGCGGTCCGCATTGAGCGCGCCGACAATGCTGAGGTAACCAGTTGTCTGATCCCAAGTGGAGCCGGCATTTTTCGTATTGAAATCATATCCGGCGGTTACATCCGCACCGATTCCAACATGATAGTAATAGCCATCCGCCGGGGTAAAATTGAGGCAATCAATTTCACCGCTCCGGACGCGAAGCTGATCCGTCACAAACTCCTGCTGGCCGTTGACATAAACCTCTACAGTCAGATTATAGCCGCTGCCGGTCGGATTTTTGTACTCCAGCAGGCCAAAGCCCGTGTTGATCTGCGTGTCGCTCAAGTTGGTCCCCATGCAATCCTCGCACGTGCAATCAACTGGGCAGTCACAACCGCCTGCACACAGGCAGGTATCCCTGCCGCAGCCACAGACGGGGGGCAGATCAATTGTGAGATCGCGGTTGGTCAACTGATCCAACACGTTCGCCGGGCTCATTGTGACAGCACTCTTGAACAGCGTCGTATTTGGAGTAAACCAATACTGGCTGGTATGCATGGTATTGGTCAAATCCTTAGGCGTATTGACCCGCTGGGTCCACTTCTCCTCCCCGTTGACACGGATTGTCACCTGACGTGTAAATGCGGAAGTGTCGGCATTGGCCTTGGACCAGGAGAACGTGCCAAAAGCAGTCTCCCCATCCGTGATGGCAATATCGTCCTTCGTTTTCTCCGTGGCGATGTTGATCACGGCCGTATAGCTGGAATCACTGCCAAAATATGTCAGCCGATAGCGCTCTCCGCTCTCGACAACCGAGACACGAGAACCCTCGACAAACACATCGTACCCATCCGCCTTGACCGTAATCTCGGCATCTGTCGCCGGAAGGCCCTCTACCGTTCTTTCGGCCACCTGTTCCCCGTTGACTACCACTTGGAAAGTGACCTCCTTGGGTAGTAGGGCATCGCTGCTCTCATCTACCGAAACGGAAATCCCCGTCTCCGGATCGCTGTAGACTTCTTCGTGAACCGCTGCGAATACTGCCAGGGGCAGCATTGCCAGCAGCAGGGCTGCTGCTGCCGTGATGGAAACGGCCTTTTTCACGTGTATCTTTCGTTTCATTTATAAACCTCCATTCTAACATGCATTTTTTCAACAAGAAGTTTTTACCTGACGACCACTCAGGGTGCCAATAGACATAACGCTGCCGTGCATGCAGCGCCTGTCATAGGCTCAATTCGCCTCCTCCTGACTTACCGTACGAAAAAATTAACAAATTCCGCTTTTATTTTAATATTTGACAAAAGATTTGTCAACATCCATCTATTTCCTGTCCCAATATAGTCTAACACAATGGCATGTAAATATTCCCACAATTGTCACAATCATCCGAGGGGATACATGTTTTTGGAATAAAACAGGAGGCAGGTGCTAAGCCTGCCCCCCTGCTGTAATATCGGCATAAATCCAATATGCATTACATCATGGACTCATACAGCGCTACGACATCCGCCTTCGTGACGTCCTTCGGGTTGCCCGGCGTGCAGGCATCCGCGATAGCGGAATCGGCCAGGAAGTCGATATCCTCCGCCTTGACGCCAACCTCGCTGACCTTCTGCGGGATGCCGACGTCGATCCCCAACTGGCGTACCGCATCGACTGCCGCCTTACGGTACTCCTCCTGGCTCATGTTCTCAACGCCCGGTACGCCCATCGCAATAGCGATATCTTTATACTTCTCACCGGTTGCCTCCGCGTTGAATGCCATGACCGTGGGCAGGATGGTCGCACAGGCGACACCGTGCGGTGTATCATACAGCGCGCTGAGCGGGTGTGCCATGCTGTGAACGATGCCCAATCCCACGTTGGAGAAGCCCATGCCCGCAATGTACTGGCCAACGGCCATCTCCTCGCGTGCCTTTGCATCGCCTGCAACGGAGGCGCGCAGGTTCTTCGCGATGATCTCGATCGCCTTGATGTGCATCATGTCGGTCAGCTCCCAGGCCGCCTTGGTGATGTAACCCTCAATGGCGTGGGTCAGCGCATCCATACCGGTCGCGGCGCACAGGCCCTTGGGCATGGAGGCGACCATATCGGGATCGACAATCGCAACAATCGGAATATCGTGCGGGTCGGCACAGACGAACTTGCGGTTCTTCTCCACGTCGGTGATCACGTAGTTGATCGTGACCTCCGCCGCCGTGCCAGAGGTCGTCGATACTGCGATAATCGGCAGGCACTTATTCTTGGTGGGGGAAGCGCCCTCCAGCGAGCGGACATCCGCAAACTCCGGATTCGTCATGATAATGCCAATGGCCTTGCTGGTGTCGATCGCACTGCCGCCGCCGACGGCTACAATCACGTCCGCGCCCTCATTCTTGCAGAATGCGACGCCCTCCTGGACGTTCTCGATGGTTGGGTTCGCCTTGATACCGTCATACACTGCATAGTCAATGCCGGCGGCATCAAGCAGGTCGGTCACCTTGGTTGCGACCTTGAATTTCAGCAGGTCGGGATCCGTGCAGACCATGACCTTTTTGCAGCCGCGCGCCTGGATCTCGTTGGCAATCTCCTGGATTGCGCCCTTGCCAAAGTAGGATGTTTCATTTAAGATGATTCTATTTGCCATAAGGGATTCCTCCTTATTGATGTTTGCAAGTTTATTATATATCCAGCTTATCCCAAATTCAAGAATTAAAGTATGAATAATATATAAAAAATGCTATATTCCCAAGTGATATATAAACGTTGCGTTGAAAATCAAAATGTACTATAATGAGGCCATCTTATTTTAATTAGACAGAGGGTGTCTTTGATGTACATTTCCGACCTGCATATACACTCCCGCTTTTCCCGTGCCACCAGCAAGGACTGCGACGCCCCGCACCTGGAGCTCTCCGCACGGCGCAAGGGCATCCAGGTGATTGGCACTGGGGACTTCACCCACCCTCAATGGCGCAAGGAGCTCAAAGAGCAGCTGATCCCCGCGGGCGAGGGGGTGTACACGCTGCGGGACGAATTCCGTCTGCCGGGGAGTTCTATGGAACAACGCCCGCTGTTCGTCGTAACGGGGGAGATCAGCTGCATCTATAAGCGCAATGGCAAAACGCGCAAGGTGCACAACGTGATCCTGCTGCCCAGTCTGGAGGCGGCGGACGAGCTGTCCGCAAAATTGGAGGCCATCGGGAACATCCACTCCGACGGACGGCCAATCCTGGGTCTCGACAGCCGCGATCTGCTCGAGCTGACGCTGGACACCTGCCCGGAGGCCGAGTTCATCCCGGCGCACATCTGGACGCCGCACTTTTCCATGTTTGGCGCATTCTCCGACTTTAACACCATCGAGGAGTGCTTTGACGACCTGACGCCGCACATCCACGCGGTGGAGACAGGGCTCTCGTCCGATCCGCCGATGAACTGGCGCGTCTCCCAGTTGGATGGGCTCACACTCGTCTCCCACTCCGACGCCCACTCCCCCGCCAAGCTGGGGCGGGAGGCCAACTTGATGGATACCCCGCTCACCTATCCCGGAATGGTTCACGCCATCCGCACGGGTGAGGGCTTCCTGGGGACGATCGAATTTTTCCCTGAGGAGGGGAAGTATCACCTGGACGGGCACCGCAACTGCGGCGTCTGCCTGACTCCGGTACAGACGGCCGAGCGCGGCGGCCTCTGCCCCGTATGCGGGCGCAAGCTGACTGTCGGCGTGGAACACCGTGTGGAGGAACTGGCCGACCGTGCATCCGGATTCCGGCCAGCGGGAGCCAAACCGTTTGAGTGCCTGGCCCCGCTGCCGGAGGTCATTGCCGCGTGCACCGGCGTATCCGCCACCTGCAAAAAGACGGCCACGCTCTATGAACGGATGTTGCGTGAACTGGGGACGGAATTTTACATTCTGCGTGAAGCACCCGATACGGATATTGAGCGTATAGCCGGCCCCTGCTTAGCTGAGGGGATCCGCCGTCTGCGCGCCGGGAAGGTCGAGCGCCGGGCGGGATTCGACGGCGAATATGGCACAATCTCCCTGCTCACGCCGTCTGAAATCGAGCGGCTGAACGGCCAGACATCTCTGTTTGCTGTGGAGGCTTTACAGATCCATGGTGCAGCGCCGCAGCTCAAAAGGAAAAAGGCGCCAAGAGATCCCAAACCGAATCACAAACCGGAAAAAACGGTGCCTGAGGAGTTGCTCAACCCACAGCAGCTGGCAGCTGTTGATGCGGACAGGCGCCGTGTGGCGGTCATCGCCGGCCCCGGTACCGGTAAGACAAAAACGCTCGTCGCCCGGATCGCCCACCTGGTGGAAGATTGCGGTATCAAGGCCGACGAGATCACCGCAGTTACGTTTACCAATCAGGCGGCGGCGGAGATGCGCGAGCGGTTGGAACAGCGGCTGGGCGGTAAACGCGCCGTAGCGCATATGACGATCGGGACTTTTCATGCGATCTGCCTGAAGCTGCTCGGTAATGTCCGCCTGATTGCACCGGGTGACGCATTGACTGCGGCTGCCGACGCCCTGACAGCCTGCGGCTCCGACCCCAAACGGGCCAAGTCACTTGTGCGGGCCGTCTCCCGCGTGAAAAATGGGATAGAACCCGAAGCGTGCGGGATTATGCAGGAGGAGTTTGACGCCTACTGTGCCCGGCTGCAAGAATGGGGCGTGCTGGACTTCGACGACCTGCTGACCGAGGCGATCAAGTTGGATCCCACCGGTCAAAAGCGGTTCCATCACCTGCTTGTGGATGAATTTCAGGACATCAACGATACACAGTACGAGTTGGTGCGCCGGTGGAGCCGCGATGGGAAACTGTTTGTCATCGGCGACCCGGACCAGTCCATCTACGGATTCCGTGGTGCAAGCGGCCGGTGCTTTGAACGCCTGACGGAGGATTTCCCGGACACGCAGGTGATCCGGCTGGTGGAGAACTACCGTTCTGCTCCAGAGATCCTCCACGCGTCCACTGCGGTCATCGCGCACAATCCGGGCGCAGAACGCATTCTCTCCCCCAACCGCCCCTCCGGCCCCGCTGTCCGGCTGGTGATGGCGGCGGATGACTTCTCCGAGGGGATTTTCGTCGCCAAGGAGATCGCGCGCTTGGCCGGCGGTGTGGATATGCTGGAGGCACAGCGCACACGGCGTGATGATAACGTGCGCGCCTTTTCGGATATCGCGGTGCTTTGCCGGACCCACCGCCAACTGGAACTGATTGAAAAGTGTCTGATTCACGACGATATTCCCTGTATTGTCAGTGGGCGCGAAGACTTTTTAGACGCGGACGATGTACGCGGGGTGCTCGCCTTTTTCCGTTTCCTCCGCCATCCCACCGACACCGGTGCGCTGGATACCGCCCTGCGCACTCTGTGGCACTGCCCAGCCGACTTGGTTGAAAAAGCCTGCGCACTCAGCCGGGGGATGGGTTCGCTTGATCCGAATGCACTCCGCGGCGAGGTGGCTGGATACGGGCCG
>USLQ01000002.1 GCA_900555545.1 uncultured Oscillospiraceae bacterium
GCCGTGGGCCGCGATCTGCGTGTCATAGCCGTTGGGCAGTCGGGTGATAAAGTCGTCTGCGCCGGCCAGTTTGGCGGCGGCGATGCACTCCTCATCGGTCGCATCCAGCTTGCCGTAACGGATGTTCTCCATCACCGTGCCGGAGAACAGATTGGAGTCCTGAAGCACAATGCCCATACTGCGCCGCAGGTCCGCCTTTTTGATCTTGTTGATATTGATGCCGTCGTAGCGGATCTTGCCGTCCGCAATATCGTAAAAGCGGTTGATCAGGTTCGTGATTGTCGTCTTGCCGGCGCCTGTGGCCCCGACAAAGGCGACCTTTTGCCCCGCCTCCGCATAGAGGGTGATGTCGTGTAGTACAGTCTTTTCCGGTGTGTAGCCGAAGTCCACATGGTTCAGCCGCACGTCGCCGCGCAGGCGGGTGTAGGTGACGGAGCCGTCTGCGCTGTGCGGATGCTTCCAAGCCCAGATCCCAGTATGCTCCTTGCACTCGACAAGCTGTCCGTTTTCTTCGCGGGCGTTGACCAGCGTGACGTATCCCTCATCGGTCTCCGGCTCCTGATCCATCAGTTTAAAAATGCGTTCCGCACCAGCGAGCCCCATCACAACAGGGTTGATCTGTTGGGAGACCTGGCCGATATTCCCGGCAAACTGCTTGGTCATGTTGAGGAACGGCACCACGATACTGATCCCGAACGCCAGGCCGGAAATGCTGAAATTAGGCACGCCAGAGAGCAGTAACAGTCCGCCTACAAGCGCCACAATTACATATAGTACGTTGCCGATGTTGTTCAGGATCGGACCAAGCATATTGGCGTACTTGTTCGCTCGTTCCATGTTGTGGAAGAGTTCGTCGTTTACGCGGTCAAAATCGGCCTTGCTGGCCTCCTCGTGGCAGAAAACCTTGACCACTTTTTGGCCGTTCATGATCTCCTCAACATAGCCTTCTACCGCGCCAAGGGACTGCTGCTGCCTCATGAAAAAGCGTGCAGAACCACCGCCGATCTTTTTGGTGATCATCAACATCACGATCACGCCCAGCACGACCACCAGCGTCATCCAGATGCTGAAGTAGAGCATAATGCCGAACACGGTGAGCACGGTGATCCCGGCGATCAGCAACTGCGGCAGGCTTTGGGAGACCAGCTGGCGCAGGGTGTCGATATCATTGGTGTAATAGCTCATAATATCGCCATGGTTATTGGTGTCAAAGTAGCGCAGCGGGAGCTTCTGCATACCACCGAACATCTGCACGCGCAGCTTCTTTAAAAATCCCTGCGTAATGATGGCCATCATCCGCGTAAAGGCAAAGGCCGAGGCCAGGGAGAGTACATAAAAGATGACCAGAATCCCGACCAGCTTCAGAATCTGACCGGAGACGGCACCCCAGTCGCCGGCCTGCCAGCTCGACTCCACCAGCGCAATGATATTCTGCATGAAAAGGGAGGGTGCCGAGCTGACAATGGCGCTGAAGATGATGAAGAATATAACCAGCGGCATCATGACCGGATAAAACCGGAAAAGCAGCTTGAACAGCCGCAGCAGGGTATGGGATTTTTTGACCTTCTTGTTCTTATGCATCCTGATCACCTGCCTTGTTCTGGGAAGTGTACACTTCGCGGTAGATCGCGTTATTTTTGAGCAGTTCGGCGTGGGTTCCGATGGCGTCGATGCGGCCCTTGTTCATCACGATGATACGGTCCGCGTCCTCCACGGAAGAGGTGCGCTGAGCGATGATGATCTTTGTCGTCTCGGGGATGAACTCGCGGAACGCCTTACGGATCAATGCGTCGGTTTTGGTATCGACAGCACTCGTGGAGTCGTCCAGAATGAGGATCTTCGGCTTTTTCAGCAGGGCACGGGCAATACACAGGCGCTGTTTTTGGCCACCGGATACATTGGTACCACCCTGCTCAATGTAAGTGTCATATTTCTTGGACGAACTCGTCCGCCTGGGAGAGCCTGCAGGCCTCTTCAATTTCCTCGTCCGTGGCATTTGGATTCCCCCAGCGCAGATTTTCCTTGATCGTACCGGAAAAGAGGACGTTTTTCTGGAGGACGACAGCCACCTGGTCGCGCAGCGCTTCCAGGTCGTAGTCCCGTACGTCCACACCGCCGACCTTTACGTCGCCTTCAGAGGCATCGTACAGGCGGGGGATCAACTGGATCAGGGAGGACTTGGAAGAGCCCGTCCCGCCGATAATGCCGATCAGCTCGCCAGAGCGAATGTGCAGGTCGATATCGCTGAGTACCATCTTATTGGCACGGGAGGCATACTTGAAGTTTACATGGTCAAAGTCGATGGAGCCATCCTTAACCTCGGTCACCGCTTTTTCGGGGCTTGTGATGGCCGGTTTCTCCTGAAGCACCTCCACAATGCGGTGTACGGATTCGTTGGCCATTGTGATCATCACGAACACCATGGAGACCATCATCAGGCTGCTCAGGATCTGGAAGCTGTAAGTCAACAGAGCTGAAAACTGTCCGACATCTAATGCCAGTCCACGCGAACTGATAATCGTATAGGATCCAAAGGAGAGCACAAACACCATCACCACGTACAGGCAGAACTGCATGAGCGGGTTATTGATAGCGAGGATTTTTTCCGCACGGGTGAAGTCCCGGCATACATCCTCGGCCGCTGTATTGAACTTCTCGGTCTCATACTCCTCGCGGACAAACGACTTGACCACGCGCATCCCGCGCACGTTTTCCTGAATGGAATTATTGAGCGCATCGTACTTGCGGAACACCCTGCGGAACAGAGGCATCACCTTCCATGCCACAATGCCAAGCCCCACGCCCAGAATGGGTGCGACGATCAGGAAGATCGTGGCCATCTTTCCACCCATCACAAATGCCATCGCGAATGAGAAGACCAACATCAGCGGGCAACGGATGGCAATACGGATAATCATCATGTACGCCATCTGAACGTTGGTGATGTCAGTCGTCATGCGGGTGACGAGGGACGGGGTGGAGAACTTGTCGATGTTTTCAAACGAGTAGTTCTGCACCTTGTAGAAGATATCCTTGCGCAGGTTGCGGGCAAATCCGCTGGATGCGGTGGCCGCTGCCGTCCCCGCCAGAACACCTCCGGTCAGGGAGATGCCCGCCATAACGATGAGAATGCAGCCGTACTTGATGATTACGTCCATGCCGCATCCCGCCTTGATCTGGTTCACCAGTTCCGCCACATAAAAGGGGATAATACACTCCATAAGAACTTCAATTGTGACAAAGATTGGGGAGAGGATCGAGGGCTTTTTAAATTCACGGATCGATTTTATTAACTCTTTGTACATTGAGCGTCTCCTTTCATCATTGATTTAAACAGAAAAAAGAGCATAAGTCCGGACAGCCGGACTTACGCAGGATATAGGGCTCTATCTATTTTAAGGAATTATTTTCAATTTGTCAAATTCTAATCTTTTTGAAAAATTTTGGAAAAACAAAAAAGCCCTGCCCGGAAATGGGCGGGGCGCCTGTATGAAGGAACTGGATGGCCTCCTCAAATGTCATTGTTTGGGATCATTGCCAGCAGTTTTTTTACTGCCTCCACCGGGAAGGCGGCGGATGGAGGATTTTCGATCCACGCCTGTAACAGCGCATGGGCGTTTCCGCTCTGCGGGAGCATATAGCCCGACTCTCGCAGCAAATCCTCATTGATCAGGCGGGAGGCCTTGGCTACGGCGGTCATCAGCCGGTACAGCCCGTCGCTTTCGGCCGACTCTGCCAGCTGGAGTGCCGTTTTTTCCTCAATCGCCTTGTTCCGGATCAGCTCATTGGCCGCAGCGGCGACACGCGCGCTCTTTTTCTGTTGGGGAGGGTATTCGACCGGCACCATGGAGATCGCTCCGCTGGGGCACGCTGCGGCGCAGGTGCCGCAGCCCAGGCACTTGTTGGTGTCGATGACGCTGTTCTCTGTGTCCGTCGCCCCCACCGGGCAGACATATAGGCACAGGCAGTCCTTGGTGCACAGCCGCAGGTTTCGTACGGCGATCTGTGTTCTCATGCAAAAGTCCTCCCCTCAATTTTGTCAAATTTCCAGTCCGGCACCTTGCACACGGGGCAGCGCTCCGGCGGCGTGTCGCCAATGTAGATGAATCCGCACACTGAGCAGACCCACACCTGTGTGTTTGCCAGCAGCGCGTCGCCCTCCTGCTGGTAGCGCTGTAGGTGGGCCTTGAGGATGGTAGTCACCTTCTGCCCCCAGACGCACACGCGCCGGGTGCCACGGTCCTGTTCGGCCACAGCAGCCTCCGTCAGGGCTGGATAGCGGCGCTCCAGATCCTCCTGGATCAGTGCGGCCAGATACGCCAGATCGGCCTCAGGTACCGCTGGCGCCACGGAGGCAAAGTAATCGGCAATCTCACGGAACAGCGCGGCAGCCTCCTCCTGGTACTGCTTCTCACAGCCGCGTGCCAGGTTGGAGCACAGGGCGGACAACTCCCCGGCGGAGAGCTGCTGGATATTCCCCTCCGGCTGAGCGGGCGCGGTGGATATCGCAGGGGCGTCCGCTTGGCTTTCCTCCGGCTCAAACAGGGCTTTGGGCGCGCCACAGGCCGGGCAGGTCCACGATTCTGGTAGATCGGCAAAGGGGATCTTTTCCTGCGCCTCATCATAGACGTACCCGCAGATGGTGCAGACGTATCTCATGTTTCATTCCTCCCTTATTCAGGTTGTATGGTGTGCCGCACTCCTGCGGCCAAGGTTACGCCCGATCGTCCGGCTTTTCGTCCGGCACACCGTTCGTGCGCCGTTTCCCCTGCCGCGTCAAGCGGTCCAGGATATGCCCGTGCCTCTTTTGGAGCGGGCGGTTCATAGCGGCTTCTTCCTGCTGTTCCAGGGATACGCCGACGGCGTTGACCACATCATCAGTGATGTCGCGATCCCGTAAATTTTTGTTGACTGCCTGCCGGATCAGGCAGTAGAGGATAGAGGCCACCGGGACGCCGATAAGCATACCGGTAATCCCGCCCACGTCACCGCCGACCAACACGGCGAGCATGACCCAAAGGCTCGGCAGTCCGACGGAAAAACCCACTACGCGCGGATAGATGAAGTCCCCCTCAAACTGTTGCATAATGATGATATACAGCACAAACCATACAGCCTTGATCGGGCTGTCCATCAGGATGATCAGTGCGCCCACGGCCGTGCCGATCAGTGCGCCGAAGATTGGGATCAGCGCGGTGAAGCCGATCAGTGCACTGATCATGGGAGCGTATGGGATCCGAAGAATGGTCATCCCCGCAAAGCAGAGTACACCGATGATGACGGCCTCCGTCAGCTGTCCGGTGACAAAGCGGTAGAACATCCGGCTGGTCAGTTTTCCGATGGAGATCAGATATTCGGCCAACTTTTCCGGCAGGAAGGCGAGTGTCAGCTTTTTGGTCTGTAGGCAGAGCTTTTCTTTTTGCATCAGAATATATCCGGCAAAGACGACACCGAGCACAAAGGAGAAAATCCCCGAGGCGACGGATACTGTCGTACCGATCGCGGACTGCACCATATCGGAGGCGTTGGTTTGCAGCCAGCCGGTAAACTTCTCTAGCAGGGAGTTCCAATCAAAATTCCGCAGCGGGCCAGACGTGACGTCAAATCGGGCCAACAGGCGGTCGTACCAGATTTGGAGCTGCTCCAGATAGCCGGGCATGGAGCTGATGAGCAGCTTAATGGATTGGATCAGCTGTGGCAGGATCAGGAACAGGATCAGCGCGATGACACCGAGCACAAAGAGATAGGTTAACAGCACGGCCACAGGCCTGCGGCACTTTTTCCAGTATTTCCCCGCCCGCCGGTCAATCGGGCGGAACAGGTGCTCTTCGATCACGCGTAGGAATACGTTCAGGATGAATGCGATGCAGATCCCTGCAATAAAGGGAGAGAGGACCTCCACCGCCTTGCCGAGGAAGGAGAAGACAATATTGATATTTTTCAGCGTCAGGTAAAAGACGATCGACGCCGCGACAATCAGGAAAATTCGCTTGACGTTCTTTTTGGTGAGTTCCATACGCTCCTCCTTCGGGTTCATGCACCCTGTTTGATTCTATTCAGATAAACGGGCAAATTTGATGTTTCTTTTCCGCCGGTTTTCAGTTATAATAAGGGTATAGGCTCCCTGCTAGGATTTTTGGCAGATGGAGGCCGGAATAATCGGAGACCGGAGGGATTTTGGTGGGTATATTTTCATCGCGGGAGCACAGGTATGAGCTGATGCCCCGCCCGCGCGGCAAGACGAGCGCTATCATCGTGGCGGCCGGAGCTTCCACGCGGATGAAAAATGTCAATAAACAGTTCTTGGAGCTCGGCGGCATGCCCGTACTGGCGCGGACGATCCGGGCGTTTGAATGTACTGATATCATAAGTGAAATTGTTGTCTGTGTCAAGCAGGAGGACATCCGCCGTACCCGCGAGATGATCGAAAAATACCGCTTCAAAAAGGTCAAGGAAGTTGCTTTGGGTGGCAGCACACGCCAGGCGAGCGTGCTCAACGCGCTCAAGTGCGTCTCCGAGGGGATCAAATGGGTCGCCATCCACGACGGCGCTCGCCCGTTTGTCACGGCGGATGAGATCATTCGCTGTGCGCTGGCCTGTGAGTCGTATGGGGCCGCCGCCCTGGCTGTCCCAGTCAAGGATACGATCAAGATCGTGGATGATCGCGGTTTTATCGCCGCAACGCCGGAGCGCGATATGCTGCGCGCTGTGCAGACGCCGCAGGTATTTCAATTGGAGGATTACCAGAGGGCTGTCGAACAGCTGGGGGATGCGGTTTTCAATTATACGGATGACTGTAAACTGATGGAGCAGATCGGCCGGCCGGTCTTTCTGGTAGATGGCAGCTATGAGAATATCAAGATCACGACACCGGAGGATATTCCGGCGGCGCAGGCGATTCTGGAGAGCAGGGGGGAGGCCTGAACATGCGTGTCGGTCATGGATATGACGTGCACCGCCTGGTAGAGGGGCGGGATCTGATCGTCGGCGGGGTGAAGATCGAATATGAGAAAGGATTGCTCGGCCAGTCGGATGCGGATGTCCTGCTGCATGCGGTCGCCGACGCGCTGCTCGGGGCGGCTTCACTTGGGGATATCGGTGGTATGTTCCCGGATACGGACGAGCGGTTCAGGGGGGCGGACAGCCGGGTGCTGCTGCGGCAGGTTGTCTCCGCCGTAAAGGCGCGGGGGTGGATTGTCGGCAATATCGATGCCACGATTATTGCCCAGCGCCCTAAGATGAAGCCATACATTGAGCAGATGGCGCAGAATATTGCGGACGACTGCGGCGTAGCGCTGGACCAGGTCAATGTCAAGGCGACCACGGAGGAGGGGCTCGGCTTTACCGGAACGGGCGAGGGCATTGCTGCCCATGCCGTCTGCCTGCTGGAGGGGATTGAGCGGGGACAAGGCACATCAGGCGCACGCTGGCAACCTCGCCGGCAGCACTTCTGGCCGGGGTTTCCGGATGCTGCTCCCGGGATTCCAGTCTTACATCGGATGCGATTATCGGCGGCGCGGATGAACCGACTCACATCGTTGTCACGTCGGCCGTCAACTGGCCGCTTGTGATCTGTGTCCTTCTGGTTGCTGCCGCCGCAGGTCTGATCCTGTATCTCTGTTTCAAACATAAAAAATAGGTGGATATCATCCAGCCTTTGGGGAGGAGAACCAGACGGGTTCCCCTTCCTTTTTATATAGGGGAACGGCAGGGAGCGGCAGGCATAAAATATCAGTATAGAGAGGTGATGTAATGATGGAGTATTCCAATCTGAAAATAAAAACCATTACGCAGGCAGAACGTGGCCGGGAGTTGCTCCTTGCCCACGGATATCGGGCCTATATCCGCCGCAGCGCGGTCACGTCCGACACAGAGGGGTGTGGGTACAGCATTCGGGTCAATTGCAGCTATGAGAGAGCTGTTGGGATCCTGAACCGGGCGGGGATCCATGTGCTGGGGCGTGGTGAGCCGTGATCTATCTGGACAATGCGGCCACCACCTATCCAAAACCCCGCACCGTCCCGCGTGCCGTCTATCAGTCCTTCCGCCGGTATGGGGCCAATCCAGGCCGGGCAGGTCATGAGCTTTCGCTCAACACGGCGGAGCAGGTGTACCGGTGCCGTAAAACACTGGCGGAGATGTTTGGGGCATCCGGGCCGGATCAGGTGGCCTTTACACTCAACTGCACGTATGCGCTGAACATGGCGCTGAAAGGGCTGCTGCGGCGGGGGGATCATGTGATTACCTCGGATCTGGAGCACAATGCCGTGATGCGTCCGCTGGAACAGCTGCGCCTTGACGGCGTGATCACTTATAGCCCGGCCCGTGTGACTGTTGGAAATCCGGCAGCCACGATCGCGGCCTTTGAGCGCGAAATCCGGCCCAATACGCGCCTGATCGTCTGCACCCATGTCTCCAATGTGTTTGGTGTGATCCTGCCGGTGGAGCAGATCGGGGCGCTGGCTCACCGCCATGGCCTCTACTTTGTGCTGGACTGTGCCCAGTCGGCGGGAGTGCTCCCAATCAGGATGCAGCATCTGCACGCGAGCTGCCTGTGTATGCCGGGCCACAAGGGGCTCTACGGCCCGATGGGGACAGGGGCGCTGCTGTGCAACCCGGATATCCCCATGCGCACGCTGATCGAGGGTGGGACGGGAAGCCTTTCCAAAAATTTAAAACAGCCGGATATCCTGCCCGACCGGTTCGAGAGCGGGACAGTCAATGTCCCCGGAATCATAGGGCTGCGTGCGGGCTTGGAATTTGTACGCACGCGCGGGATAGAGGCCATCCACCGTCACGAACTCGGGATTGCTGGGCGCATCTATCAGGGGCTGGCAGCTATTCCCGGTGTACAGCTCTATACGCCCGCCCCGCGGGAAGGGGGGGGTGCGCCTGTCATCTCCTTTAATATCAGGGGACTGGGCAGCGAGCAGGCTGCCGCCAGGTTGAGCGAATCCGGTATTGCAGTCCGTGCGGGGCTGCACTGCGCGCCTGTGGCCCACCGGGCGTTCCACACGTTGGAGAGCGGTACGGTGCGCGTGTCCCCCGGTGCCTTTAATACGGAGCGTGATGCGTCTATTTTAATAAAATCTGTTTTTCAAATTGCAAAATCACGTAAATAATGATAAACTATTATAATAACGCGAGCTATATCTATCGAGAGTTTAAAGAGATAGAGCCTCCGGCGGTCTACGCGCCGGAGGCGCCAAATGAATGCTAAGGATGGATGTGTATGACAGATTTGATGCTGCTGAGTTTGGCGGATGAATTCCAGTCCACCGTGGGGGCCTTTTTCAGCCAGCTGTGGAGCGCCCTGAAAGGGTTCAGCTTTTCAGATTTTCTGGATATTATCCTAGTCGCCTTTGTTGTCTACGGAGTGATCAAGCTGGTGCGCGAAACGCGCGCGGTTCAATTAATGAAGGGGATTGTCATCCTGGTGATCGTATACCTGCTTGTCACCTGGTTCCGGATGGAGGCCATGAGTTATATTCTCAGCCAACTGTTCGGAGTTGCACTTATCGCAGTGTTTGTCCTCTTTCAGCCGGAGATCCGCCATGCATTGGAGAGCGTCGGGCGCAATAACATTACCAGGCTTGGGATTTTCAGCCTCAGGGGGGATGAGCGCCTGCGGAATATTGAGGTGACGCGCAATGCGATTATTTCGGTCTCTCGCGCGTGTGCCGCCATGAGTGCGCAGAAAGTCGGCGCGCTGATCGTGTTTGAAAAAGATACGCTGCTTGGTGAAATTATCAAAACGGGTACTGGCGTCAATGCCGATGTGACAGAGGAGTTGGTAGGCAATATCTTTTATAAGGGTGCCCCTCTTCACGATGGCGCTATGATTATCCGGGATGGCCGGATCTGCGCGGCGGGGTGTATTCTCCCCCTGACGAGTAATAATTCCATCTCTTCGGCGCTCGGCACGCGCCACCGTGCTGCGCTTGGTGTGAGTGAGCAGTGCGATGCCATGGTCGTTGTCGTCTCGGAGGAGACGGGTGCGATCTCCATCGCGTACAAGGGGATCCTGATGCGTTCCATTACCAGCTCTCAGCTGCGCCAGAAGTTGACTGAGTACATTCTGGGCGATGCGGAAAAATTGTACGAGCAGAGTTTCTTTGACCGCCTGAAGGGCAGCCTGAAAGGGAGGCGCAAAAAATGAGCCAGACGTCACTCAAACGGAAGTGGAGCCTTCACGCTCTGTTTTCCAATGATAAATTCCTGTTTGTTTTTTCTCTATTGGCGGCGTTTGTCATCTGGGCGGTCATCACCGTGACCCAGGCGCCCGAGACGGAGTCTGAAATCGGGAATGTCAGCGTCACCATTGATATGAGTGAAAACTCCCAGCCGGCACAGCTTGGGCTGCAATATTTTGGCCAGACGGACACGCGCGTGAATGTGCGTGTGCGCGGAAAACGTTATGAGGTAAACGCGCTTAATTCTGGAGATATCGTTGTCACGGCGGATACGAGCGGCGTCGGCGCGGCAGGGATGCACACACTGCGGCTTTCGGCCTCCTGCTCCAACGATGATGTAGAGGTTGTCTCGGTCTCGCCCAGCAGCATTGATGTCTATTTTGATGCCTATAAGGAGCAGCAGTTCACGTTGGAGACGGATATCTCCGCGCCAAACGGCGTCGTCCCGGAGGGCTATACCTATAATGCCGCGCTCTCTACGCAGAGCATCGTAATCAGCGGCCCAGCGACGGAGGTCAACCGCGTGCAGCGGGTCGTCGCCTCCGTGGATGTGGACTCGCCGCTTACAGCCAGTCCGTCGGAGCCGCTTA
The DNA here is from genome assembly GCA_900555545.1 of uncultured Oscillospiraceae bacterium. Classification (GTDB taxonomy): domain Bacteria; phylum Bacillota; class Clostridia; order Oscillospirales; family Acutalibacteraceae; genus Onthovicinus. The sequence goes on from USLQ01000002.1 coordinate 10,784, forward strand.
CAGCCACCGTGAGGGCATTGACTTCCTCCGGCGATGAGCCGCGCTATGTCGCAATCAAGGGGAATGCGACCATCACGGTCAGCATCCAGGTGCTCAAGATCCGTCAGTTGCCGGTCTCGGTCAGCTTTACCGGAGCGCCAAGTGCGTATGCCGCCACGCCGCTGCCCTACACGGTGTCACCCTCCACCGTCCAGGTGGCCGGAGCGCCGGATACCATTGACTCGCTCGATGCCCTGGTGGTGGGTACGGTCGATTTCAGCAAGCTCGGGGAGCAGGGGGGGACATTTTATTTTCGAGCGGCCGATATCAGTGGATTCAAGGTGATGGACGATGTGGACACCTTTACCGTCCAGGTCACTCCCAGCGATATGGGATCCGCTGTGTTCAGCCTGCCGTCAGGTTCCATCGCACTGCGCAATATTCCGGAGGGATTTTCCGCCCGGATTGAAGAGGCGGAACTGTCTGATGTGACGATCGTAGGTTCCCGGTCGGAGATCGCGAGCCTGACCTCGGCCGACCTTAGCGCACAGGTGGATCTGTCCGGCCTCACTGCGGCGGGAAGTTACCAGGCGAACGTCACAGTTACTGTCCCAGGGCGTTCGACCTGCTGGGCATATGCTACGTACTATGTGACGGTAATTTTGACCGCTATCTCTTAAGTTCCTGAAAGGGGGGGCTGCCCGATGAAAAAGAGAATATGGACGGGGGCAGCTCTGCTGATCTGCCTGATGCTTCTACTGTCTGGTTGCAGCTATCAAATGCTCACGCCTGACCAGTTGATGCGTCCCCCCCGTTATTATGGGGAGAATGCGGGCTTGCAGGAGGCATTTTCTGAGGCTGCTCCCAACGCCATGCTGAAGGCCCCCTATGAGGGGGAGTATCACTCCGCCTTTATTTTAACGGACCTGGACGGGGATGGAGTGGAGGAGGCGCTGGCCTTTTATGTCAATAATATGGACAAGAATATCTGCCGGATGATGCTTTTTAAATGGGAGCAGGGCAGTTGGGCACTCTGTGCTACCGTCCGCGGGGAGGGAAGCGATGTTGTGTCCGTCTCCACCGGAGATCTGGATGCGGACGGTGTGCAGGAGATTATTGTAGGCTGGGGGATTTCCGGCAGTCAGGAGCGCACATTGTCCGTATACCGGTATACCGCGCAGTCGGGCAGTCTTCGCAATTTGGCGAGTGAATCCTATCGTCTGATGGCCATCCTGGATTTTGACGGCGATGCGGAGCAGGAGCTTTTTGTGGTCTCCAGTGTGTCGCCCACTGCGGGAAACAGTGGGACAGATCTGGGCGCGTCACGATTCCGGGTTCGCCTGTTGAAGATCCAGGAGGCCGTGCAGCCCAACGGAACACAGGCGGTTTCCGTCACGGCTGTCAGTGAACTGATGCTCCCCTCCTCGGTGACGGAGTGCAGACAGATTGTGGTTCAACCCGCGGTGGGGGAAAATCCGCAGGCGATTTTCTTGGACTGCACCATGGGGGAGAGCGGGATGTTTACCGATATCATTGTGTGGTCCGGCGGGAAGCTCGCCCGCGTGGAGACCGGTACTGCGGAGAACCCCTTTCGCTATACATACCGGACTGCCAATATCACTTGTAGGGATATCAATCAGGATGGTTACTATGAAATTCCGGCCCAGATGGTGCTCGCCGGCGGCGTGAATTCATCGGCCGCTGTTGTCAACAGTTCCGCGTCAGATACCAGTACGGAAAAAACGGTGGACGACCAGATGTATCTGACGGTTTGGCACCAATTCTCCGACGGTAAACTGATCCCGTGTGCGAACAGCGTGCTGAATTTTAATGATTCCTATATGTTTCTGTTTCAGGAGGGGTGGACCTCCGGGAATTTCCCGGATATGACCAACAATGTCACTGTGGAGGCGAATATTGAAACGCGGACGTGGTCTTTTTATGACTACGACTATCAGACCAAGGTTCGAGGCAGTCTGATCTTTGAGATCGTCGTCCACCCTGTGGGGACCGATATCGGCACGGCTGACGAAGAAGAGCTCTTGACCGACGGCGGCCTGATTTATGCGGTACGCATGGGCGCCGCGGCTGCCAGCCGGGATGTGACTTATGAAGATGTGGTTGAGGGCTTTGTGCTGCTCGATTCGTAATGAGCTTTTAGAAAGGAGTTTTAGTGTGAAGAGGATTCTTGTAGCGGAGGATGAACAGGCCATCAGGGAGTTTATCGTCATCAATCTGGAGAGCGGCGGCTATGAGGTCCAGCAGGCCGAAAACGGTGCGCAGGCCCTCCGGATGTTTGACGACTGTAACGGAGATTTTGATATTGCGTTGCTCGATATCATGATGCCGGAGATGGACGGCCTGGAGCTGTGCAAAAAACTGCGGGAGCGCAGCAAGCAGCTCGGGATTATCATGCTGTCCGCCCGCACGCAGGAGATGGACAAGGTCACAGGTCTATTAGTGGGGGCGGATGACTATATCACCAAGCCGTTTTCCCCTTCCGAACTGATGGCGCGGGTCAACTCTGTCTACCGCCGGGTGGATATGAATCGTGAGACGGTGCCTACCGGCAACGAGATCCGTCTAGGGGACTTTGCGCTCAACCTTCGCAACCGTACGCTGACCAAGAATGGCGTTCCCATTGAGTTGACCCAGGTGGAATTTCAGATCATGGAGTGCTTTTTTAAGAATCCGGACGCCGCACTCAGCCGGACGGAAATTCTCAATAAAGTGTGGGGGGATTCCTACTTTGGCGAGGAGAAAATCGTGGATGTCAACATACGCCGCCTCCGTGTCAAGCTGGAGGAGGTTCCATCGGATCCCAAACACCTGATCACGATCTGGGGGATGGGATACAAGTGGATTGTCTGATAGGGAGCTCATCGATATCGCGGTAACGATAACGCAGGAAAGGGGGCAGGCGCGTGAGCCGGTTATCTGGTTTTCAGCTGAGCGCAATTACCAGGCGCTGGATGTATAATACGTTCGGAGTGATTGCGGCAATCCTTGTGATTGTCACATTGGTCGCCTGCCTGTTTATCCGGCAGTATTATTACGACGTGGTTAAAATGAATCTGAATCAGGTGTCCGATAATGTCGTCGCCTCTTATTTCAGCGCCTATCTTGGCTCCGACCAGCGCCATTTTGAGTTTGGCGCCCGCGGATATGTGGAGAGCTTTGAGGAAAAGAACACCATGGAGGTATGGGTTCTGGACGATGAGGGGCACGTGATCGCCTCATCGTCGGGATTTGATGTCCCGTCCGGCATGGAGATGCCGGATTATACCGCAGCGCTGGAGAGTTCGACGGGTACCAGCATTGATATCAGCCGCCTGCCCTCCGGGGAGAAGGTGATGGCACGTACCATCGCCATCTCCGGCAGCAATCAGAATATTGTGGGCGCGGTTCGGTATATAACATCTCTGGAAGAGATCGACGATAGCTTTGCCATAATTTGTGCGATAATTGCAGCGGCGTGTGTCTTTGCGATCTTCCTTGTGTGGATCTCCGGATATTTCTTTATCCAATCCATCGTCAAGCCGGTGCGGAAGGTGAGCCGGACGGCGCAGGATATCGCCAAGGGGAATTTTGCCGCCCGGATCGACAGCCATCGCTATAATGATGAGATCGGCGAGCTGTGTGAGACGATCAACTATATGGCCGGTGAGTTAGAGGATTCCGAAAAAATTAAAAATGATTTTATCTCCACTGTCTCTCACGAGCTGCGCACCCCGCTGACGGCGATCAAGGGCTGGGCGGAAACATTGGCGCAGGCCGGCATTACGGATCCGGCTATTATGAAAAAAGGGATGCGGGTCATCATCGGGGAATCCGAGCGGTTGAACAGTCTGGTTGAGGACCTGCTCGATTTCTCCCGGATTCAATCCGGACGGATGAATATGAAGCGGGAAAAGATCGATATCCTGGCGGAACTGGATGATACCATCTATGTGTTTAAAGAGCGCGCCATGCGCGAGGGCGTGGATCTGGAGTACAATGCGACGACGTTGCCGGCCCCCATGGAGGGGGACGGCGGGCGGATTAAGCAGGTATTCGTCAATATCCTGGATAATGCGATCAAATACACTGGGCAGGGTGGTAAGGTGTTGGTGACCGCCGTCATTGATGAAAAGAAAAACGAACTCTGTATCACCTTTGCCGATAACGGCTGTGGCATTCCGGCCAGGGATCTGCCGCGGGTTAAGGAAAAGTTTTACAAGGCCAACACGGCCGTCCGTGGTTCCGGCATCGGTTTGGCCGTTGCGGATGAGATTATCCGCCGTCACGGCGGAACGCTGGATATCTCCAGTATCGAAGGGGAGGGGACGACCGTATCTGTGACGCTGCCCATCGGCCGGGCCGCCGGTGGAGGAGCCGGTGAACGAAGCGGAAAAGTAGCTCTCAAGAGCTTGATGAATATAACTTTAAAAAAGGGAGTCAACGAATGAAAAAATCAAGCACTACCAGTTGCCCATCTCATAAGACGTCGATCGGCGGCCAGGCTCTCATCGAGGGCGTGATGATGCGCGGCCCCAAGGGGATTGCCCAGGCTGTCCGTAAACCGGACGGGACCATTGATGTGGAGATGAAGCAACATAAGAACATCGCTCAAAAATATAAGATCCTGCGCTTGCCGTTGATCCGCGGCGTATACAGCTTTATTGATTCGATGATTGTCGGGTTTGGATGCCTGATGGATTCTGCGGAGAAGTCTACGGAGGGCCTGATGGAGGATGAGGCGGAAGAGGAATCTAAGCTGGATCAGTTTATTGAGAAACATTTTGGCCCGAAGATGATGACGGTGGTCAGCACGTTGGCCATGATTATCGGGCTGATTGTGGCCTTTGTCCTTTTTGTCTGGGCGCCGACGATCGTGACCAATTGGATTAACGAACTGGCGGGCGGAGTGCTGACCAATTTCCGTGCGCTGATTGAGGGAGTCATGCGGATCCTGATCTTTATTGCCTATATTGCCATTGTGGGGAGTACCAAGGATATTAAGCGGGTGTTCCGCTATCACGGTGCGGAGCACAAGACAATCTTTTGCTACGAGTATGGCGAGGAGCTGACAGTGGAGAATGTCCGCAAGCAGATCCGGTTCCATCCGCGCTGTGGGACCAGTTTTATCTTTGTGGTACTCATTATCAGTATCTTGATCTCCTCGATCATCTCCATTGCCGCACCCATGCTGCGGGATACGACGGCGGTGTGGATGTGTATCAAAATTCTGATCCTACCGGTTGTCATGGGGATCAGCTATGAGTTTATTAAATACGCCGGCCGCCACGACAACCTGTTTACAAAGATCTGTTCCGCCCCCGGGCTGTGGATGCAGCGCCTGACGACCAAGGAGCCGGACGACGGCATGATCGAGGTGGCGATCGCGTCAATCAGCGCCGTCATCACCGGGAATCGGGAGGATGATGCAATCAAATGACCATTGCACAGGCACTCGCTGCCGCCCGCGAGCGGTTGGCCGCAGCGGGGATAGAGGACGCGGCTTTTGAGGCGCGCGAACTTGCCGCCTCCCTGTGCGCCATCCCACGATCCCGGCTGAACCTCGCCCTCTCGGATCCATTCAACCGCGCGGAAGAGTTAGAGCGGCTGGTTGGCCGCAGGCTGTCCGGTGAGCCGCTCCAGTATATCATTGGGGAGTGGGAATTTATGTCCCTCCCATTTCACGTTGGGCCGGGCGTTCTGATTCCCCGTCCGGAGACGGAACTGCTGGCCGAGTTCGCCATCCGCCAGTGTGGAGATCAGCCGTTCCGGATCCTGGATCTCTGTGCGGGGAGCGGTTGTATTGGCATCAGTGTGGCCAACTCCTGCCCCAATGCGCACGTCTGGCTGGTGGAGAAGTCGGAGCAGGCATTTTCATACTTGATGGAGAATATCCGGATTAATAGGGTTCCAAACGTGACTCCTATTTTGGGGGATATCTTCGATCCGGAAATTTTACCGGCAAATGTTCGGTTTGACTTGATTTTGTCCAATCCTCCCTATATCGCATCCGGCGAGTTGCCCGGCCTGCAGCGGGAGGTTCACTGGGAGCCTTCGTCCGCTCTGGATGGCGGGGCCGATGGGCTGGATTTTTACCGATCGATTGCTTTGACTTATCCGGAGCATATCATTCCAGGGGGCTGGATCGGCCTGGAGTTTGGGGACGGGCAGGCAGAGGCAGTGCGGGGGATTTTTGCCCCGTATTTTGCCGATACTAAAATTGTGCCCGATCTCGCCGGGATCCCGCGGATGCTCTTTGCACATAAATGAGGGCAGAGCTATTGACTTTTGTCCGGAATTCAGTTAACCTATTTATCATATTGCCGTAGTGAAAATAGCGCGGTAAAAGCGGAGCCCGATTGGGGCGCCTGATTAGGGGGAACATTGCATGCTGCTTCAAATACTGCGCGGTGGAGATATGATGAGTATCTTTGTCTATTTGATCTCGACCGCATTTGTCGTCTTCTGTACGCTGCCTGTGCACGAGTTTGCGCATGGATGGATGGCCAACAAAATGGGGGATCCGACGGCGCGCCTGAGCGGCCGCTTGACGCTCAATCCCATGAAACATCTCGACTTGATCGGCTCCATCCTGATCTTCCTGACGGGTTTTGGATGGGCGAAGCCGGTCCCTGTTAACCAGAATAACTTCCGCAATCCCAAAAAGGGTATGGCGCTCACGGCGCTGGCCGGTCCGGTGTCCAACCTGATTATGGCGTTCATCTTTATGCTGCTGATGAATTTTTGCGGCATGTTTCATAACATGGCGGCCTATATTTTCCTGCTGTTTTTCCAGTATGCGGCTCTGGTGAATATCCGCCTGGCAGTATTCAACCTGCTGCCTGTGCCGCCGCTTGACGGCTCCAGGATTTTTTGGGCAATCCTGCCCGACAAGTATTACTGGAAGGTCATGCAGTATGAGCGTATCATCATGCTTGTGCTCTTTGCCCTGCTGCTGTTTGGTGTGCTCAGCTGGCCGCTCAGCTGGCTGTCCAATCTGGTGTATCGGTTATTCAATCTGATCACCGGCCTGCCGTTCCGGTTCTTCTGATGCCGATGGAGAAGATTTCTTACAAGCTCGAGGTGTTTGAGGGGCCAATGGATCTGCTCCTGCATCTGATCACCAAGCACAAGCTGAATATCTACGATATCCCGATCATGGAGCTCGTGGAGCAGTACACGGACTATATCCGCCGGATGGAGGAAGCCGACATGGAGGTCGCCAGTGAATTTCTGGAGATGGCGGCCCGGCTGGTCTATATCAAGACGGTTTCCCTCCTGCCGTCTGATCCACAGGCGCAGGAGCTCAAGCAGGAGTTGACAGGCGAATTGCTCGAGTACCGCGATTGCAAGCTGATGGCGCAAAAGCTCTCCGAACGGACGGATGGCTTTTTACGCTTTACCCGAGAGGCGACAGATTTTCCGATTGATTACACGTACAACCGGCTGCATGAGCCGGAGGAGCTTTATCGCGCCTATCTGGCGGCGGCCGGGCGCGGCAGGCGATTTATTCCGCCGCCTGCGGAGGCGTTCTCCGGCATCGTATCGCACAAAATCGTCTCCGTTGGCTCTCGGATCTTTTTCATTCTCAAAAAGCTGGTTCGTGGTGCGCGCAGCCGGTTTGAGGATTTCTTTTTGCCTGCCACGTCCCGATCCGAGATGGTGGCGACATTTTTAGCCATGCTGGAGCTCGTAAAGGACAAAAGAATTGAGATCGACGGCTCTGGCGACAGTGCTCAAGTCGTCCTCATACGGAAGGGGGAGAGGCCAGATGAACGCGAAGGAGCTGACAGCCGCAGCTGAGGCGATCCTGTTTGCGAGTGGGGAACCGATTGAACTTAAGCGTATTGCGCAGGCATTGGAGATTGGCGAGGGCCAGGCGGAGCAGATTGTGCTGAATCTGGCCGCACAGCTTGATGAGCGCGGGAGCGGTCTGCAGGTTGTGGCCATTG
>USLQ01000003.1 GCA_900555545.1 uncultured Oscillospiraceae bacterium
TCTGCGGTAGGGAGACGAACCGCTCGCCCAGGGATTCAAACAGCGCACGCGTCTGATTGACGAGCAACGCGCCGAGCAGTGTGAGCACCCCCAGGACAACTGTCAGGATCAGCAACACCAGCAGTACCGAGGGGAATCCGCGCCCGATTTTAAGTTTGCGCTCCACAAAATGGACCGGACGCTGAAACACCATCGCGAATACAAAGGCCATTAGAAAAGGGAACAGCGGCCAAAACAAAAATTTAAGCACCACATAACCGATTGCGATAATCAGTGCAAAAAACACAAAATTAATCAGAAAGGCACGCCTGCGCTCTACCCGCAGGGATCCCTTCGTTTTATAGTCCTCTGTCATCCATACAACCTCCCGTTTCCAATACGGATGTAAACTTGTTGATGCCCCTATTTTAAACGATATTTATTACAATTACAATTCTGAAAAATAAAAAAAGGTAGAAATTTTGAAAAAATTCGGTGCGTTATCTTTATTCTACCGCCTTTTTGTGTTATGATATTAGGGAATAACAGCTTTCATCGGGTAGTGGCTTATCCATATGCCCGTTGTCTTTTATTGTTTCACACGATGGACTAAGAGGGGGTTCTCCATATGCAGCTTGCAATCATGGGCTACGGCGTCGTCGGCTCCGGTGTGGCGGAGGTGCTGATCAAAAATCACGACAGCATCGTCCGGCGCAGCGGGCAGGACTCCGTACAGCTCAAATACATCCTGGATCTGAAGGATTTTCCGGATGATCCACTCCATGACCGCGTGATCAAGGACTTTAACCTGATCCTCAATGATGACGAGATCTCAATCGTTGTGGAGACGATGGGCGGCCTGCACCCCGCCTATGACTTTGTTAAAAGCCTGCTCGAACGTGGTAAGAGTGTCGTCACCTCTAATAAAGAGCTTGTCGCCTCCAAGGGGGCGGAACTGCTCCGCATTGCGCGGGAACACAACGTAAATTTCCTCTTTGAGGCAAGTGTGGGCGGCGGGATCCCGATCATCCGCCCCATCAGCCAGTGCCTGGCTGCCAATATGATTGAGGAGGTCGCCGGGATCCTCAATGGAACCACCAATTTTATCCTGACCAAGATGATTGACGACCACATGGACTTTGAGACAGCGCTCCGCCTTGCCCAGCAGAACGGCTACGCGGAGAGCGATCCCACCGCCGACATTGAGGGGATCGACTCCTGCCGTAAGATCTGCATCCTCGCCTCGCTCTGCTTCGGGTACCACGTTTATCCCGACAGCGTCTACACCGAAGGGATCAGCCGAATCACGCTGGAAGATGTGACCTTTGCGCACAAATTTGGCAAGGTAATCAAGTTGTTGGGAATCGCCAAAAAACTGGGGGACGGGCGCGTAACGGCCTCCGTCCGCCCGTGCCTGGTAGATCACGCCGGACAGTTTGCCAACGTGACGGATGTGTTCAATTCCATCCTCGTCCGCGGCGATGTAATCGGGGATGTGTGCTTCTATGGGCGTGGCGCCGGAAAGTTGCCAACGGCCTCCGCCGTAGTGGCGGACGTAATTGACTGTGCCAAGCACAGCCACCGCCCCAAGCTGTTTGGCTGGCAAGACGCGAAGGAGAATTATGTAACGGATCATTTGGATGATGAGACAGCGCTCTATGTCCGGGCCACCGGAGATGAAAAGGCGGTCCTTGACGTGTTTCCGGCTGCGGAGATCACTTCCGCCAATGGAACATTTGCCTTTATCACGGATGTAGCCACAGAGCGCCAACTGCTCAACCGGCTGGCACAGATCCCGGGCATTGAAGTGCTCAGCACCCTGCGTGTGACCGATTATTGATCCCCCGTGTGTTCCAACACACGTCGGGGGGCATAACATAACATATCAAATTGAAAAAACACCAGTTAACGGGAGGAATAGTATGGCACTCATTGTTCAGAAATTTGGCGGCAGCTCTGTTGCGAACGCCGAGCGTGTGATGAACGTTGCCAGCATCGTGACGGATACGTACCACGCCGGCAATGATGTTGTGGTCGTCGTCTCCGCACAGGGGGACACAACGGACGACCTGATTGAAAAGGCAAACGAGATCAATCCCAAGGCGTCCCGCAGGGAGAAGGATATGCTGCTCGCCGCCGGGGAGCAGATGTCCATCGCACTGCTGGCCATGGCGATCGAAAAGCTTGGCTGCCCAGTCATTTCACTTTTGGGATGGCAGGCGGGATTTAACACCAACTCCACCTACGGCGCCGCACGGATCAAATCCGTCAACACAGATCGCCTGAGCGCGGAGCTCGATAAGCACCGCATCGTCGTTGTCGCCGGCTTCCAGGGCAAAAACAAGTACGACGACGTGACGACCCTGGGCCGCGGCGGCTCCGACACAAGCGCTGTGGCCATTGCGGCGGCACTGCACGCGGACCGCTGCCAGATCTTCACCGACGTGGAAGGGGTCTACACCGCCGATCCGCGCAAGGTGGAGAATGCGAAAAAGCTGAAAGAGATCACCTATGATGAAATGTTGGAGTTGGCAACGCTGGGCGCGCAGGTGCTCAACAACCGCTCTGTTGAAATGGCAAAAAAATACAATGTTGAAGTTGAGGTCCTCTCCAGCTTAAAGAGAGTGCCTGGTACAATCGTGAAGGAGGTCACCACTGTGGAAAAAATGCTGGTCAGGGGCGTAACCAAAGACAACGACATCGCGAGGATTTCAATCATCGGCCTGCCCGATACGCCCGGCATCGCCTTTAAGCTGTTCAGCGTGCTGGCAGCCAAAAAATTCAACGTCGATATCATCCTGCAGTCTGTCGGCCGTGACGGCACCAAGGACATCACCTTCACCGTGGCCAAGGACAATGCGGAGGAGACCGTGGCCACCGTACTGGAAAATTTTGATATCCCCAAGGAGAACATCGTCTGCGACACCAACGTCAGCAAGGTTTCCGTGGTGGGCGCAGGCATGGAGACACACCCGGGTACTGCCTCCACAATGTTTGAGGCGCTGTATGCCGCCGGTGTCAACATCCAGATGATCGCCACCAGCGAGATTAAAATTTCTGTTTTGATTGATCTGGACGACGCTGATCGCGCTGTATCGGCAGTCCACAAGGCCTTTTTCCCAGATTGATCGTCTTTTCGGTCCGAGGGATCCGTCTGAACCGGATCCCTCGGTCTTTTCATTTACCACTATGGGGCAAAAATCCATTTAGATATTTTTAAGAAAATGCAGGGTTTCAATTTTATATGGGATTGGTATAATAAAAGAGAGTTTTCAATTCAGACTGGAGGCGATTGAGTGGAAAAATATATCGACTATATTGAAAACGCCCTGGCGGGGGAATCCGGTGGTGATACCCTATACCGGTACAAGCGCCAGATACTGGATCAGATGACGGAACGCGCCCTTGAAATTACAGGTGCCGGCATGAAAGACGACCAGGTGACGTTCGACCTAATCCGTGATGAATTCTCCGATCTAAAGGCCGGGTACTTGGAATTTGCAGAGCAGTCACGCCTAAAAGCGCGGTCCAAAGCGCGGCGCAAAATGATGTTGATCGGGGCCCCCTGCTATATCCTGCTGCTGGTCGCGCTCTATCTGGCTATCAGTTTCCTGACCGGGCACTGGGCGCAGACCTGGTTAATCATTGTGGGCGGTATTTTCCTGATGCTCCTCTTTTTTTCCGGCATCGGTATAAAAAAGCTGTGCGGTATGCGGCGTCTCTTCCATCCGTTCGCACGGCTGTTGATCGCCATCGACGTCATGCTGGTGGCAACGTTCGTTTTTCTGTTCTGTCTGATACTCTTCCACATCCCGCACATCTGGACCGTTCTGATCGGCGGGGTGATCGCCCTGCTGATCGCCGATGCAGTCTTTGCCGCGGCAACCCGGCAGAAGCTGGCGGTCATCAACTATCTGCTTTATATTCCGGCATCTTCCGCCCTGCTGTATGTCATTCTGGGCGCGGTAGGGGCCATTCCCTGGAGCCCGGGCTGGATGATCATTTTGCTGGGAGTATTGGCGGACATCCTGGTGATCGCCGGCGTTATCATCAATAATTCCCGCTACAAGTATAAACCGGAGGTGGACGACGTATGGAACGAAAATTGACCGCCGAGCTCTGGGATAAGATGCACTACCTGTTCCGCGATTTTAATGACCGCATGGTGCATGTGGAACTCCGATATGACTATGAGATCGACTTGGACGCGCTCCGGACCGTACTCATCTGCTTTTTTGAAAAGGCGCCCGTCCTCCACTCCAGCTTTGTGGACAGCCCAATCAATCCCTATTGGCGGGTAGAGGATTACCGCATCGATGACGTACTCTCCGTCTATCATCCTGAGGCGGAGGCGTTGGACACATCCATTGACGAATTTTTGACCCAGTATATCCCGCCGGACAGCCCCCTGCAAATGAAGGTCGCCGTCTTTTACAGCGGCGGTAAGAGTGTGCTGTGTATCGTGGAAAACCATATGTGCATGGACGGCGGTGACTTCAAATACTTTCTCAAGGCGCTGTGCCAAAACTACAGTGACTATGTGGAACGGAAAGTCAGCCCCATTAATCTGCGGCAGGGCTCCCGCTCCTACGAGCAGGTATATGCTGATTTTTCCAAGACGGAACAGCGCATGGCGCGCAACCTATATAAAAATGTATGTGCCAAGGACACTCACAGATTCCCCCTCACACCGGACAGCATCCGGGACCGCGCCTTTATCGCCCGGCGTAAAATTGATGCCGAGCGCTTCCAAAAGATCCGCCGCTCCGGCAAAAAGCACGGTGCGACTGTGAATGATATGTTGCTGGCCGCCTACTTTTACAGCCTGTATGAACTGGCCGGCTACCCTGAGAGCGACAGTGTGACTATCTCCTGCGCCATCGACCTGCGCCGCCACATCAAGGACGTCAGCAAAGAGGGGCTGACCAACCACACCGCCTTTATGCAGTGCAATATCCCCGAACGCGGGAGGGATATTTTCCAAACGCTCACCTATGCCAAACGCAGTGCCGAGCGGTTTAAACGGGACAAATTCATGGGACTATACGGTCTCCCTCTGCTCAAAACCGCCTACAGCATCCTGCCCTATACGGCCTCCGAGGAGATCATCAAGATCGGGTACTCCAACCCGCTGATCGCCATGAGCAATATCGGCATTCTGGAGTCCGACCGGCTCTCGCTCGCCGGGCACCCACCGTATGACGGATACATGACGGGGGCCGTCAAGTACAAGCCATATGTGCTGCTCTCCGCCACCTCGCTCAATAACGTATTGACCCTGTCCATGTGCGTTCGGGGGAATGAGCAGGATCAGAAAACAGTGGCGCACTTCTTTGACCTGTATGAGAAAAACATCGATGTATTGATCGGAGAATAGTTTCCAGCTTCTGCGCGCGTCATTTTTCAATTTATTCCCCGTATCAAGATCCTTTTTCCGAAAAAAGCGGTGGGATAAATTACCATGCAGCCAAAAAGCAAGGCCGGTTTGACCGGCCTTGCTTTTTGAATTTAATATCCGATTATCATCAATTAACCTATTCCTGGAGAAACGCCCATCTTACCATCGCGTTCTATAGCGCGCCCAGATACAGGATCGTCCCCGCGAGCAGGCACTGCGCCGCATAGTAGGTGACAATGTTGACAATCCGCATCGGGCGCGGTTTTTTATCGCCAAAGTGCAGGATTCCGATCAGCGCGTCCGACGTGGCAAACAGCAGGCCGCCTCCGCCGAGGAACAGGAGCACCATGGCGCCGTCTGCCAAACCGGCCAAATAGTATTGGGCGGCCAGATAGCAGGCGTGGATCACCGTGCACACCAGGATTGTCGTGTACACATACAGCGGGATCTTCAGCTTTCCGGGCTTCAGGTGGAACATCTTGTTGCCCGTCTGCGCAATGGCCAGTGCGATCACAAGCGCCGCCAGCTCCCACCAGGAGAACGGCTTGACCTGCGGCAGTTTGGCGGTAAGAATATAAATATAGTCCGCCAGATACAGCAGGTGCGCGATGCCAAAGGCGATCATCCCATAAAAGAAATAGTCGTGATTTTCAATGACATCCTCATAATGCAATAAAAAGTCCCCCACCAGTGAACAGACGAGCGCGGCGAGGATGATCCAGGAGTAGATGCCCACATTGCCAGAGCACGCGATGCAGGCGATCGCAACCGCGATAAAAATCGCAGAGCAAACCATCTTCAACGTCAAGGATTTGTAATTCCGCTTGGGGTACTCGGCATACAGGAACCAGGGGACAAACACGATCTCCGCTGCGGAGATCCCAAGCATGGCGATCAGTCCAGTTGTCATCATTCTTTCCCTCCATCAGGCTCAATCGGCCAACTGATTCTTCACAAAAACAAATCCCCGGCCGAGCAGATGGTACGGCCGCCCGCCGGGGAAAATTTTATTGTTTATCGCGTGTTACGCCTGCGCCTCATCGGAGGCGTCACCCTTTTTGTGCTTCTTGGTGCGCGGCTTATCGGAAAAGACCTTTTCCAGTATAACCATGCACACCACAATGACACCAATGACGATAAAAATACCGATCATGCCGATCAGCAGCGTCGGCAGGGAAGATAAAAACGCACTCAAATTGATAATGCTCAAAGAAAACATAGCAGTCAAACTCCTTTCAGCTCAATTACGCCCTTATGCCAGCGGAACCAGGTTCATGATCATACCGCCCGCAATAACGGAGGCAATCTGACCGGAGACGTTGACCCCTGCGGAGTGCATCAGCAGGAAGTTCTGCGGATCCTCCTTGAGACCCATCTTGTGGACCACGCGGGAGGACATCGGGAAGGCGGAGATACCGGCCGCACCGATCATGGGGTTGATCTTCTCCCTGGCAAAGAGGTTGTACACCTTGGCAAACAGTACGCCGCCGGCAGTATCGACCACAAAGGCGACTAAGCCCAGGCCGAGGATGAGCAGCGTCTGCCACTGCAGGAAGTCCTCGCCGCGCATCCGGGCGGCAACAGTCAGGCCGAGCAGAATGGTGATCAGGTTGGCCAGTTCGTTCTGTGCGCTCTTGGACAGCTGATCAAGCACGCCACACTCGCGGATCAAGTTACCGAACATCAGGAAACCGACAAGGGCAACGGACTTGGGCGCCACCAGGCCGACGATGGCAGTAATCACAATGGGGAAGAGAATCTTCGTCGTCTTGGAAATATGCTGCGGGTTGTACTTCATGCGGATCAAGCGCTCTTTCTTCGTGGTGCAGAGCTTGATGATCGGTGGCTGAATGATTGGGACAAGCGCCATATAGGAGTAAGCGGCCACCATGATCGCCCCCATGTACTGGGAACCGTAGTAGTTTGCCACAAAGATGGAGGTAGGGCCGTCCGCCGCACCGATGATGGCGACGCTCGCCGCATCCTGCGGGGTAAAGCCGAACAGGGAGGCGAGGGAGTAGGTAAAGAAGATACCAAACTGTGCCGCCGCGCCGAACAGGAACAGCTTGGGATTGGAGAGCAGCGGGCCAAAGTCAATCATCGCGCCGATACCGATAAACAGCAGCAACGGGAAGAGCTCGTTGGCAATACCTGCGTTAAAGAGGGTATCGATCGGTCCAACCTCCGCGCCCTGGGTTACCGCACCGGAGAGGGGCAGGTTCACAAGGATCGCGCCAAAACCCATCGGGAGCAGGAGCGTCGGCTCCATATCCTTTTTAATCGCAAGGTAGATCAGTACGCCGCCGATGATCCACATGACCACACCCTGCCAGGTGATTTCGGTGACGTTGCTGAACAGGGAGATGAATTGGTTCAAAATTTCCATGTCTCAACATCCTTATTCTTTCTTTTGTTTTTACACCCCTCTTGTGGGCGCATACTATTACAATTATATATAATTCCGGCTTAAGATTCAAGAGAAGAACTGAAGAATCCAAATAAAAATTGTATAAACCGGTTGTTTTGCCGGATATTTTTCCGCCGGAATCAGTTCCCTGTTGTCGTGGGATAGGAAGCCGTCAGGATCTGATCCACCAGAACTGTTCCATCATCCTTTAATGTGATCAGGTTTGCCCCCTTGCGCATGGTCGAAGCATAGGGATCTGTCTCGCACACACCGGTTTGTACGCCATATGCCAGCAAAACATCATGGTACCATACCGCAGAGGTGTTGGCGTGATCGTGGCCGGCAAACACGGCCTTGGTGCTTTGCTTCTCCTCAATCGCCCGAAACATTCCGGTGTTGATATATGGGCAGTAAACATCCTCATTATTGCTGCCGTGCAAGTGATTTTCGGTCGCAACCTTGGCCTGTTCCCATCCGTCCGCGTACTCATTGAGCGGGACATGAATAAACAACAGGCTCGGCAGGGTCTGTGCACCGTTCCCGGTCTGTCCAGCGTAAGCCTGTTGCAGGCCATCCACATTTCGCTCGTACCATTTGATCTGGTCCCGATAGAGCGGCCGGTAATCCATCGTCCCAGCCTTGGCGTAGTGGGAATCCATCAAGAACAGCGCAGCGTCCAAATGATCGGGATCCTCGTGGTCATATACGTTGATTACATAATTCCCAACGCCGCTAAGCTCCTCCGGCCCTTTGGCAAACAGGCAGTTTTTCGCCTTTAAGAATAAATCGGCCAGCTCCTCTCGTGTGGCCTTCCCCTCGGAATCATGATTGCCAAAGATCACCGCCCACGGCTTGCCGCAAGCATCCATCACCTCGATCAGCTTTTCGGTCGGGGGAATATTCTCTTCATCGGAGGTCCAATCCCCTGTCACCACTGCCAAATCAAAGTCATTGTTTTGGAGCAAAGCGTCAAGGTTCTTCCATATCTTGTCATGCTGTTCATTCGTGTGATCCACGTGTAGATCCGTAATCTGAAGAACCTTTAAATCCTCGCCGCTCTTGGTGATACGCAGGCATTCCTGCGCGTTAAAATCGCCGTTCCACGCTCCGTTGAACCATGGCTTGTAAAGGCAGACCCCCAGTATGATTCCGGCAATCACCAGCAATACAATACAGGATGCCAACACCGCTTTTATCTTCCTGGACTTTTTCATTCGATCCATTTTTGCTTCTCTCTCCCTCCGCTGTTATTCGCAAGTGCATTGTATCATGATTATAAAGCTTCGTCAAATTTCATGCACGCCTGGAATGCCGCCCCCCACACTGCAAAAATTGCCATCCCCAATTTGCCAAAATCTTTTGAACACGATATAATGGGAACAAACGGAATGGGGGCGGTCAAATGTCAAAAACAGCACTGGTCACAGGCGCATCCCGAGGGATCGGCGCAGCAGCGGCGCTGGCATTGGCACAACAGGGGTTGGATATCGCTGTGCATTACCATCAAAACCGGCAGGGTGCGGAACAGACGGCTGAACACTGTCAGGCCTTTGGGGTGCGTGCGGAATTGTTTGCCTGTGATGTGGCGGATAGCGTTGCGGTGGCGCGGATGTATTCGGAAATCCGGAGCCAAATGGGGACGCCGCTCATCCTGGTCAACAACGCTGGGGTGGATTCCTTTGGCCTGCTGACCGATACGACCGATGACGAATGGCGGCGCGTGATGGGCGCAGATCTGGACGGTGTATTCTATTGTTGCAGGGCGGTGATCCCGGGCATGGTCCATGAAAAGTACGGCCGCATTGTCAATATCTCTTCCATGTGGGGGGTATCCGGCGCCTCCTGTGAGGCGGTCTACTCCGCCGCCAAGGCCGGGGTGATCGGCCTGACCAAGGCGCTCGCCAAGGAGCTCGGCCCGTCCGGCATCACCGTCAACGCCGTGGCCCCGGGCGTGATCCGCACAGATATGAACGCCCACCACAGCGCGGAGACAATGGCATCGCTGTGTGAGGAGACCCCTGTGGGCCGGCTGGGAGAACCGGAGGATGTTGCAGCGGCAGTGACATTTTTGGCGTCGGACGCCGCCGGATTCATCACCGGGCAGGTGCTCGGCACAGACGGCGGCTTTCTATGAAGAGTGGCGTCGTCCGGATTTTCGTCCTGTTTTGCAAAAAATACGGGCGTTTCTCGTCTAAATTGACCTATTTTATTACGCCGGAAAACATGTTAAAATGAAAAGAGGCAGAACGTGGCGAACGTTCTGTTTCTGTATTGGCATACACAATTTGATCTATTACTTTAACGTGGTGAGAAAAATGGGAATCATCGGTTTAAAAGAGGCGGATTGCAGGAGCTGTTACCGCTGCCTGAAAGTCTGCCCGGTCAAATCCATCAAATTTACAGATGAGCAGGCGCGCATCCTGGACACAGACTGCCTGCTCTGCGGCAGCTGCATCAACGAGTGCCCACAGGGGGCCAAAACCCTACACAGCGACCTGCCGGAGGTCCGGCGGCAGATTAAAATGGGCCGTCAGGTGATTGCCGCCATCGCTCCATCCTTTTTCTCGGACTTTCCGGTGGACAGCGACGGAAAGATCGCAGGGGCGCTGAAACAGCTCGGATTCTACGGAACGGCGCAGGTGTCCTATGCGGCGGCGTATGTCTCCCGGGAATACTACCGGCTGGCCCAGCAGGGGGAGATGAAGAATATCCTGACCACCTGCTGCCCGGTGATCAACGACCTGGTGGAGAAGTATTATCCAGATATGGTTCCCTACCTGGCACCGGTCCAGAGTCCGATGGTCGTGTGCGGCGAGCTGATCAAGCGCCAGTTCGGGCCGGATGCTGTCACTGTATTCATTGGCCCGTGCATTGCCAAAAAGGGCGAGAGCACTGACATCCGGCATAACACCCAGATCGACTACGTGCTCAACTTTGGCGATCTGGCCCAGTGGTTCTCTGAGGAGCAGATCGACGTATCTGCCTGTGAAGAGGCCGAGTTCCTGCGTCCCAATGCGGAGATCATGCGCCTGTACCCCGTATCCGGCGGCATCATCAAGACAGTAAAAGCACTCGGTCCGGTGGATAAATATGACTTCTCCGGTGTAGATGGGATCGACGAGTGCAAGGAGGTCTTTGAGTCCATTCGCGCGGGGGAGATTGAGCACTGCTTCATTGAGCTCAACGCCTGCAAGGGCGGCTGTGTCAACGGCCCGGCGCGCGGCAATATGGGCGCCAACCGCTTTACCGGTTCCATTAAGCTGAAAAAGCACGTTGCCAAGACGGGCACCGCCTATCCGGAAACCACAGGCGAACCTGATATCCACAAGATGTTCCTCGGCCGCGAGGATAAGAAAAATATCCCGGATGAGGCGACAATTCGCGCCATCCTGCGCAAGATCGGCAAGGAGACCAAGGCCCAGGAGCTCAACTGCGGCTCCTGCGGGTACCCCACCTGCCGCGATAAAGCCATCGCCGTCTATCAGGGCAAGGCGGAGCTGACCATGTGCGTGCCGTACATGCGCCAGCGGGCGGAGTCCCTCTCCAATACCGTCATGACACAGACGCCCAATATCACCATCATTGCGGACAGCGATCTAAATATCGTGGAATTCAATCCTGCGGCGGAGCGTGCGTTCGGCATCACCCGCGCCCAGGCGCTGCAAAAGGGCCTGTACGAAATTCTCGACACGCAGGACTTCTTGGGGGTTTTCGATACGCAGAATGATGTCACGGACAAAAAGATCGAACTGCCCCGCTATGGCCTGATCCTGATGATGAGCATCGTCTATATCCCGGAGAACAACATGGTCATGGGTGTCTTTAAGGACATCACGCAGGAGGAGCGCCGCCGTGCGGATATGGTTAAGCTGCGCGATGATACCGTCAGCATGGCGCAGAACGTCATCGAAAAGCAGATGGTCGTCGCACAGGAGATCGCAAGCCTGCTGGGCGAGACAACCGCCGAGACCAAGGTGACGCTCACCAAGCTCAAAAAGATGCTGGAAAGCGACGGTGAGTGATATGGGCATTTATGTACAGACCGCCTACCGGAGCCTGAACAAAAAGGGCGAAGAGCTGTGCGGGGACAAGGTGCGCATCATGCGCCGTGGCGGCACGCTGATCGCCGTGCTGGCGGATGGATTGGGCAGCGGCGTCAAGGCCAATATCCTGGCCACACTCACCAGCCAGATCCTCTCCACCATGATCTATGAGGGCGCGAGCGTGCGCGAGGCCGTGGAGACGATCGCCAAAACACTGCCCGTGTGCAGCGTGCGCAAGCTGGCCTACTCCACCTTCAGCATCCTGGAGATCTCTGAAAACGGCGACGGATATCTGGCCGAGTTCGACAACCCCTTCTGCTTCTACCTGCGTAATGGCGAACAGCAGGAGTTCCGACCGGAGTACAATGAGTATTCCGGCCGCGGTGTCTATGAGACGCACTTTAAGGCAGAGCCGGGCGATATCATCACGTTGGTGAGCGACGGCGTGATCTGGGCCGGCGTGGGGGATAACATGAACTTTGGCTGGACATGGGACAGCGTACTCCAATGGCTGCAAAATGCCGCCGCGCTGGAACTGGGTGCGCCGCAGCTGACCGTGGCGCTCAGCGATGCGGTCAATGATCTTTACCATCACCGCCCAGGGGACGATTCCACCGTTCTGGTAGCGGAAGTGTTGGCCGAAAAACCGGTCAACCTGCTCGCCGGGCCGCCCGAAAACAAGGAGATGGATGCGCGTATGGTGCGCGACTTCATGGCCTCCAAGGGCGCCAAGGCTGTGTGCGGCGGCACAAGCGCCAATATCGTCGCACGGGAGCTGGGGCGGCAGATCACAACATCACTTGACTACATTGACAAGGATATCCCCCCCATCGGCCACATACAGGGAATCGACCTGTGTACGGAGGGCGTTCTCACGCTCAACAAGGCGCTTGAGATCCTGGGCCGCCTGATCGACAGCCCTCCGGACGACGGCCTGATTGACCGATTGGAGAAGAAAGATGGGGCTGCCCTGCTGGCCAAGCTGATGTACGAGGACTGTACGGCCCTTAAAATGTTTATCGGTTCCGCGATCAATCCGGCGCACTCCGACCCCTCCATCCAGTCGGAGCTGAGCATGAAGCTGCATCTGCTCGACAAGCTGGCCATTGCCATGGAAAAGATGGGCAAGCGTGTGGAGAAAATTTATTATTGACATCGTATTAAAACATGATATCCTATTGAATGAAGCAAAGAATTGCCTGTCAGGCTGCGAGACAGAGAGGTAATACACATGAAAAAACTATTTGATACCGCTGTACAAAAATTAAAATACAAAGTCCTGCGCGAGGTGGCACGCATGGAGTATGAGGGCCGGCTGACCAGGGATATCACCGAGATCCCGAAGATCATCATGCCCGGCCCTAAACCAACGCTGCGCTGCTGCATCTATAAGGAGCGCGCAATCATCAATGAGCGCATCAAGCTGGCCGTCGGCGGGGACGACTCCAACCCCAATGTAGTGGAGGTGCTCGACATCGCCTGTGACGAGTGCCCGGCAGATGGCATTAAGGTCACGGATTCATGCCGTGGATGCATCTCCCACGCCTGCGTGGATTCCTGTCCGCGTGGTGCGATCACCATCGTGGATCACCGCGCTACGATCGACCGCAGCAAGTGTGTGGAGTGCGGGCGATGCCTGAGCGCTTGCCCATACAGTGCCATCCGCAAAGATGTGCGCCCGTGTATGAGCGCCTGCAAGGTCAAGGCGATCAGCATGGATGAGGATCAGAAAGCTGTTATTGATAACGAGAAGTGCATCTCCTGCGGCGCGTGTGTTTACAAGTGCCCGTTTGGCGCGATCTCCGACAAATCTTACATTCTGGAGGCTATCCACATCCTGCGTGACTCCGAGCAGAACACCAAGTACCACACCTACGCCGTGGTCGCCCCCTCTATTTACAGCCAATTTGTGCAGACGAGTGTTGAGCATGTGGTCGCCGGGATTAAGGCGCTCGGGTTCCACGCAGTGGTGGAGGCGGCGCTCGGCGCCGATATGGTCGCCTATAAGGAGGCCAAGGAACTGTATGAGAAAAAATTCCTTACCAGCTCCTGCTGCCCGGCGTTTGTGATGTACGTGCACAAGAATTTCCCGCAGTTGGCGGAACATGTATCGCACAACCTATCCCCGATGGCGGAGATTGCCCGTTATCTGAAGCAGTCTGATCCCGGGTGCAAGGTAATCTTCATCGGCCCGTGTATCGCCAAAAAGGCGGAGCAGAAGTGGGACACCGTGCGGCCCTACATCGACTGCGTCATCACGTTCGAAGAGCTCCAGGCACTTTTTGACAGCCGCGATATTGACATCACGACGCTGCCGGAAGAGTATCTGGACAATGCCACTTATTACGGGCGTATCTTCGCCCGCAGCGGGGGCTTGGCCGAGGCAGTGCGTGAGGGGCTGACGGAACAGGACCTGCTCCATACGGGTGACTTCGAATACAAGCCCATCTCCTGCGACGGACTGATGGAATGCCGTGCAGCGCTGCTCAAGGCTGCCCACAATAAGCTGGAGGAGAACTTTATTGAAGGGATGGCGTGCGAGTCCGGATGCATCGGCGGCCCGGCCTGCCTGACCCATGGGCCCAAAAACAAAGCCGACGTGGACGCTTACGGCAAGCTCGCCATGGAGAAGACCATGCGCAGCGCAATCAGCGTGCTGGATATCAATACCCTGTAAATTATAATGGATACATTCCCCACCGGGGCCGGTCCCCTTACGGGAGAAAAGGAGTTGTTTTTTAATGACAATCGAGGTCTGTATCGGGAGCGCCTGCCATCTGCGCGGCTCCCATGAAGTGATTTCCACATTAAAGCACCTGATTTCCGACAACGGGCTTGCCGGTCAGGTGGAACTGAAAGCCGTCTTTTGCATGGGCAAGTGCTCGGACGGCGTTTCCGTGCGAGTGGATGGCTCGGAGATCTACTCCCTGCACCCGCAGGATGTGAACGCCTTTTTCGTAGAGCACTGCCTGCATGCATAATCATGCGAAACAAAAATCCCGGTGCAGCGATGCATCGGGACTTTTGTATATTCAGGATTGGAATGGAAGACAGCGTCCGGGGAATCAGACAGCAAGCATCTGGGCCGGAGTAACTGTATTGAACAGGACGGCGCCGACCGCCACTGCCACGAACAGGGCGGCGATCACGCCAAAAGCAATGATGGTGTGCAGGTTTCTTTTGATAAACGACTTCATTTCAGATCGCCCCTTCGCTTTTGTTCTGTCTCTATTATACGGATATAAGGTTACAAATTAAACAGCAGAACGATTACAAATCAATTAAGATTTGCATCCAATTGTGAGAATTCGGTTACAAGTGGTTACAAATTGTAACTTTTCATGGCCGAGGAGAAAAACAGGCGACAAATTTCGAGGGGAAGATACAAAATCCCCGAATAGTATGTTATAATTTATCATAACAGATTTTAAGCAAAACGGATGTGAATATAATGAACCGTGAATATAGCAGTCCGCCCCGGAGGGACGGGCGGCAGGAAAACATCATCATTGGCCGCAACGCCGTCCTCGAGGCGCTTAAGGCGGGTACGCGCATTGATACGCTCCTCATCTCCGCCGGGGAGCAGTCGGGCAGCATTGGCAAAATCCTCTCCCTCGCCCGCGAGCGCAAGGTGCTGATCAAGGAGGTCAGTGTCAAAAAGCTCGACTTTATGTGCGGCCACTCCCGCCACCAGGGCGTGATCGCTGAGGCGGCGGCCTATCCATACGCCGATTTGGAGGACCTGTTCCGTATCGCACGGGAGCGTGAAGAGCCGCTCTTTGTCGTGATCTGTGACGAGATTGAGGATCCCCACAACCTGGGGGCGATCATCCGCACCGCGGATGCCGCTGGGGCCCATGGCGTCATCGTACCCGCCCGGCGCAGCGCCCCCCTCTCCTTTACCGTTAACAAGGCCTCGGCCGGGGCGCTCAACCATGTGCCCGTGGTACGGGTGACCAATCTGGTGCAAACGATCGAAGAACTGCGCAGCCGTGGGGTATTCCTCTACGGGGCCGATATGGGTGGAACGGACTACACACAGGTGGATTTTGGCGGGGCAGTCGGCCTGATCATCGGTTCCGAAGGGGCTGGGATCGGCCGTCTTGTCCGGGAAAAGTGCGACTTTATTGTGAGCCTGCCCATGAAGGGGAAAATCTCCTCCCTGAACGCCTCCGTGGCGGCGGGGATTCTGATGTATGAGGTCAGGCGCACACGCGACGCACAGCTCAGATGAAACAGGAGGTAGTTGGATATGGAAAAGCATTTTTCAACCGGAGATTTTTCGGTTGACGACATCCTGTTGGAGGCACGCACCAGCCATGACAAGGGCAGTGGGCGCAAGTGGAGCATGGAGGATATTGACGCCCTTCTTGCCGATGAACCGCGTACCCTGCTGGCAGATGAAACACCGGAGCAGACATCCGACCTACCGCTTTCCGATGCGACGGGCAATTTTGTTTTGAAGAAAAATCCCGATCCTATGGTAGAGGAACCACAGGCGCCGGTAGAATACGAGTATACACCGGCAAACCAGCGCCCCCGCTTTTTTGCCCGATCCTCCCTGGTGGAGAAAAACGAGGGGGAGCTTCCCCTGCGCCGGGGCGGAGAGGAAACGCTTGGCACGATCAAGACGGCTGACGTTCGTCTCCCCTCTCCGGAAGAGCCCCTGGCAGAGGAGCCGACGCGTTACTTTAACAAAATTTCCGATAAACCGGAACCCTCCGTCCCCCGGCGCCGTCAGGACAAAGTGGTGGACAGTCCCGGATTTCTAAGTAAGGAAAGCGGCCTGCGGGCCACGGCGGATCTCTCGCCCCTCCCGGTAATTGTCGCCGCAGACGCCGGGATCGAAGACCACTATAAAAATCAGGAAAGTCAGCCGCCAGCGGCCCCTGCAGACAGCATTGAGGGACAGATGTTCTTCAGTGAATTTTTACAGCAGGAGGAACCCGGCGAGCAGATTGACGAGAAGCAGGCGGAACAGGAGCTGCGCAAAAAGCGCCGGGAGAAGGTCAAAAACTTTAAAATCAATGAGGAGTTCCGAGACAGCGAATCCTTCGGAGAGCCCCTCCCGCCGGCCGAGGTCACCGGTGAGCAACAGGACGATTACAATCGGGCCGAGGATGCGGACGGAATCCAGGTGCGCCTGCGCCGGGACCGTGTGACCGCAGCTGTGCGGAGTGTGGCAGCTGGTGTACTTGGCGTATTTGCCGCAGCTGTCGCCATCGCCGAACAGATCCGCACATCCGCCGGCAGTTCGCTGTTCTTCCCCGGTGGAAAGACCGGCCTGCTGGTTATGAATACCGTCGTGCTGGCGCTGTGTATCGCGGTGGGATTCCCGTTGCTCCTGCGTGGAATCAAGGGGCTCCTGCGATTGCGCCCCAATGCGGACAGCCCGGTGCTGTTGGCAACCCTGGCTGCGCTGATCCAGACTGTAGCGCTGTTCTTTTATGACGATGCCTCGCTCGGGGGATTGACGTTGTTTGCCGGCCTCGCGGGAATTGAACTGGCGCTCGGCTTTGCAGGCAAGGCCGTCCTCCTGAACCGGATCAGTCGGAATTTCGCCTTTTGCTCCCCGGAAAAACAGCTTTATGCCGTCCACTCCATCGAACGCGGGGAGGATGCGGAGGAGATTGGCCGCGGAATGCTGATGGGTGAACCGGATATCAAATACTCCGCCCGTGTCAAATTCCCTGCCGCGTTTTTTGAACTCTCCCTCAAGGGGGATCCGGCGGACCGGTGTGGGCGCCTTACCACGCTGATCGTGCTGGCAGCGGGAATTATTGCCGGAGTGGTTGGCGGCCTGCCCGGAGATAACGCCTTTACGGCCATCACTGCCATGGCGGCCGCCGTGTGTGCGGCGGTCCCGGCGGTCTCCCTGCTGGGGAGCAACCTGTCCATGCTGCGCCTGTCCAGGGAGTGCCTGGAAGAGGGGGCGATGATCTCCGGCTTCCCGGCTGTTCAAAGCTGCGAGCACACCAATGCAGTGGCATTCGATTCCTCCGACATTTTTGCGAGTGGCGGCTGCAATATCCACGGGATCAAAACCTATCACAATATGCGCATTGACGAGGCGATCCTGCACACGGCGGCCCTGGTGATCGCCGCCGGCGGCCCGTGCGGCGAGGTGTTTGACCGCGTGATCGAGGGGCGGCGTGATCTGCTGCCGGAGGTTGAGGAGCTGCGCTATGAGGACCGGCTGGGCCTCTCCGCTTGGGTGGCGGGCCGTCACGTGATCGTTGGGAACCGTGAAATGCTTCAGCACCACAATATTGAGACGCC
>USLQ01000004.1 GCA_900555545.1 uncultured Oscillospiraceae bacterium
GCGAGTGAGATCAACGAGTTTTGCATCGCCGTGACAAAATACAGGTTTGGAGGATAACATGATCATGCAGGTAGGGATTTTTCCAGCGGCGGAGCATAAGGGAGTCAAATTATATATTGAGCATGACATGACGGTGGATGACTGGATCAGAGATCACCACTACCTGCACTCTGTACCAGCTGGAGCAATAATCCGAATGTGCTTTAAACAAAATGAGCGGGTGATCGGGTGCATGATGTGGGGCCGTCCCACCTCCCGCAAAATTGACCAGAAGAGCATCTTAGAGTTAACCCGGATGTGTTTTGTGGACGAGACGGAGCGCTTTGTTGAGAGCAAGTGTCTTGCAATGGCGCGCAAATACATACGCAAGCATCATCCGGCGGTCAAAGGGTTGATTGCTTATTCGAGCGCCGGGGCGGGACATGATGGCGTTATCTATCAAGCAGATAATTGGTACAAGCTGGGGGGATCTAAAGGTGGTAGTTGGGAAAGCCGCGCCGGACGAACAAACAGGGACTTGTCTCAAAAATCAAGATGGACCAGGAGTCCGTAGTAGTAAAACAGGAGGTTAACACTATGGGATTAACGCCAACGGTAGTGATATTTACCATAGGGATGGTAATACTGGCCGCAATGCTGGCGGCGAATGGAGGGGATGAGAAGTGACAGAGAAAGAGCTAAGCGAACTGATTGACGTATCGAAAACGATTGATTTCCTGGAAATGGTTATTGCAAATATCGAAGCGCATAAAACAATAAGCATTCGCGTTCCATTTGGTGAGAAGAATATACCGTTAATACTTAGAGACGCGTTTAAAGAATGGGTATGTGGTCAACTGAAAAAATATCAGGAGATTTTTAATCAAACGGAGGTAAAAAAGCCATGACAGACCTTGAACGACGTGCGCTGCTGGGAGACCGTGAGGCGCAGAAGGAGTGCACAGAGAAGGGAATCGTGTTGCCGTGCCCGTTTTGCGGATCGGAAGCAAAAATAATAAATCTAATTGGTGCTCATTTTGTTTACTGTGAGGAGTGCAGCGCAAGTAAGAGGTTGTCCAATAGCGAGAGGCGTGCGGTTGAATCATGGAACACCCGCGCAGCTCAGCCGGTTGGACGGTGCGGGACATGCGCTTTACAACCGGTATGCTACCTGCACCTGCAACATTATGAGGATTTTGATGATAATGCGTTTTGCAGTGCCTATGAGCCAAAGGAGGCGGAAAGGAAAGAGAAGCAGGATGGAGAAGTGCTACAACCGGGAATGTACGTTTAACCGTGCGGAGAATCACATTTGTGAATGCCCGTGCGCTGGATTTTGCGGGGGATTTGTTTCCAAATTGGAAACAGTTACACTCCGCGCGAGTAACAAAACAAAGGAGAGCGATAATTGTGGACAATGAAGTGATGTATATTTGCGATAGGAAAAAATGCGAGGTTTGCCATGAGTATTGTGGGTACACAAGCGATATTCGACATGCTGAAAATTTCAAGCAAACATCTCCCGGTGTATTTGAAGAAAACAAAACCAGCCTATACGTGTTTAAATCTCAGATGCATATAAGAGAGAAGGACCTGAAGCATATACGAGAAAGCATCATTAAGCAAATAGAGGACGGGGTTGTGGTATTGCCGCCATGGATGGATGTGGTGTATATACCGAAAAATTCTGCTGTTAAATTCGAATCAGAAGATGATGCGAAAAAGGGGGAGTAATCATGGAACGTAAAGAAATATTGGAGCGGGCAATCCATACATACGGCCAGCATGCGCAAGTGGATATGTGCCTGGAGGAGATGGCGGAACTGGCCAAGGCGCTGCTCAAGATGCGACGATCAGGCGGGGACATTGCGGATAAGCTCGACAATATCCGGGAGGAGATCGCCGATGTACAGATCATGATCGATCAGATGCGGATGATCTATGGCGATGAGGCTGTGGAAAGAGTGGAGCGGGATAAACTCACGCGGCTGGAAAACCGGATTGCCTCTGAGGTGGATGGACATGAAAAAACGTGACACGGAGAACGCAGGCTGGTTTGCGGAGTTTGAGGCCAGATGTAAAGCGCATGGCATCAAAATTATCAAGTTGTTCGAACAGGCGGGTGTTAAATATGCGCAGATATACAATTACAGATCAGGGACAATACCTACAGCAAAAACGCGCGTTAAATTAGAGGCAGCATATGCCGAGATCAGCCCGCCACAGGTTACAGCGCCGGAGCCCGATGAAAAAGTGGAAAAACCAAAACGTCGGAGATATCTGTGCGAGGGGGACAAAACCTGTTGTCCATATCTCAGGATTGTGGAGGGTAAGCTCGGGTATTGCCCGCTCCCGTATTGTATTTGGGGGAATCAAAATTGAAGTGCAATCATTGCGTATTTAAGCAGGTTGTGGATCACGGAACCTGTAAAACGTGTCCCTATCAGCCGACTATACAGGATAGGGGACAAAAGCCTCCAAGGGGAATAATGTCACGGAAAGATCACGATGGACTGCGCATACGTGAGATAACCGACGCCATGGTTAGATTTATACAGGAAAGACTTCCAATCCCGATTGATTGGCTTGAGGAGTACAACGATCTTATCAGCAGATAAAGGAGATAAGTATGACGGCAAAAGAATTTTTGAACCAATATCTTGACGCAGACCGGGCGCTGGACTGTAAATTAGAGCAGCTTGCCCGGCTGCGTGCTAAAGCGGCCAAAGTCACAGCCATCATCGGCGGAGAGCGGGTGCAGGGTGGGATCGATGGCAGCAGATTGGAGGCCATTGTGGAGCGGATCACAGAATTGGAGCGGGAGATTGATCAAGATATTGATCAACTTAAAGCAAAGCAATCAGAAGTGGAAGCGATGATCCTACGGCTTAATTCTGCGCGAGAAATGGATATATTAACCAACAAATATATTTTTGGAGTAACTTGGGATGATATCGCGCTATTCGCGGGGTGTACCAAGCGACAAATATTCCGGATCCACGGAAATGCCCTAAAAAAAATAGAAAAATTTTTGAAAATGTCACCAAAAGGGGAGTAATGTCACCAAAAGGTCACTTGATGTCACTGCGAAAATATGATATTGTTATACTTGGAAATAATATAAAACAAACCCGCCCGAGCATAATGCCCGAGCGGGTTTTGCATTGGCTATTCCCTGTTTTGATCGATATAATCGGCAATAAACTGATTGATGACCGCATACATGGAGGTTCCGTTCTTTTCGACAGCGGCGCGGAATTGCTCATATTTCTCTGGATTTACCCATACGCGCAACTGCTTTTGTTTATCAAGGTATTTCCTCTGGGAGTTGTATTTTTCCTCACCCATTTTTTCGATACCTCCTGACCATTTGGATTGATCGATATACGACGTCTATCAAAAGAGCACAGGCGCACAGGATAGCAAACACTTTAGACGGGATAGGCCAGTCGGATGTTACTCCAATGACCAGAGATAAACAAGTGCACATAACAAGGATTTCACTATGGTTCATTTGATTTTTCCACTCCTTTTTGGTATAATATAATCCCGATAGGGGGCGGGAGCTTTTTGCTCCCGCCGGTCGGATTTACGATTTGATCGCGGTTATCAAGGTGGCGAGGGCAATCACCGCTTGAATGACCAGTGAAGCGATTTTGTAGTAATCCGGCCTTTTTTGTTTCCTGCTCAACTTTCTCACCTCCTTTACTGTGATTATATTATATCATATAGAGCACTATATGTCAAGGGGATTTCCCCAATAAATTAAAAATATTTTCATCAAGCGTCGTATTTTACGGCGCTTTTTTAATATCAAAATGCAGGAAAAGGGAAAGAAATGAAAGAGTTTGCAGAGTGGTTTTACAAATCCCGAGCGTGGCGCAGGGTACGCAAGGCGTATATAGACTTGCGCAAGTCTATTGATGGCGGTCTATGTGAGAGGTGTAGGACAGTGTTAGGATATATCGTACATCACAAAATACCATTAACACCACAAAATATCCATGATCCAGAGATCACGCTCGGCTTTGATAATCTTGAGTTTGTGTGCAAAAACTGCCACGAGTTGATCCACGGTTTTTGTGGACAGGAAACGCATAAAAGACGCTGTTGTTTCGATGAGAATGGAAATGTTATCCCCAAAGATTGAGCGCGCCATTGCATATATCCCCCCCTAAAAAATTTTGTGAACGCGCCGTATTTGACCGGTGGGCACAGGAGCATTTTACTGCGAGAAAATTTTTTGAAAAGGGGGGAAAAGGAGAAAAAAGATGATGGATACAAGCTAAAAACCGACATCACCGAGGAAAGGGGGCACAAATCTTGAGCACTGTACAAATGGATCCACTGGCAAAAAAACATCTGCTGAAAATTAGACGGCAGATGAAAAAGATCGGGACATATAAGCCGGAGTACGAATCGGCCATGAGAATATTGGCCGAGGCGCTGCGGGATTATGACTGTGCCAAAGAACAGTTTGAGGAGGGTGGCGGGGTGTATATGGTGGAGTACACCAATAAGGCCGGAGCCACAAACTATGTTAAAAACCCGCTGTACGTCGTCATGGATGACCTGCGGAAAAACATCATCACATATTGCCGCGAGCTCGGGCTCACGCCGACCGGGTTTAAAAAGATCGGCGGATCGGATGAACCGGAGAACGATGAACTGATGCATTTTATCAGGGGTGAAAAATGATCGAGCTTGAGCGGTATGCGACGGATGTACTGGATGGCAAGATTATTGCCTGTGACAAGATCAAGAGGCAGTATGAAAAGATCCTCAATGCAATGTTCTTCCCGCAGCAGTTCCATTTTGATGCCGCACTTGCGAACCGTCCGATCGAATTTGTAGAGCGATTTTGTAAACAATCACAGGGCAAAATCGGGAAGCCGCTGAAGCTGGAGCTGTTCCAAAAGGCGATGCTGCAGGCGGCTTTTGGTTTTGTCGATGACCTGGAATGCCGGCAGTATCACGAGGTTTTGTGCGTCATCGGGCGCAAAAATGGTAAGACGACGCTGCTCGCAGCCATCAACCTGTATATGCTGATCGGGGACGGGGAGGGCGCACCGGAGTGCTACAACATCGCCACTGCCCGCGACCAGGCGATGAAAGGATTTACTGAGTGCTTGAACATGGTGCGGCAGTCCCCATTACTGGCCAAACATATCCGCAAACGCCAATCCGACCTCTACTGCCCGATTAACCTCGGGTATTTAAAAGCCCTTGCCTCCAATACCAACTCTCTCGACGGCTTGAATGTACACAATGCCATTATCGATGAGTTGGCGGCAATCAAAAACCGCGATATCTACGATCTGATGAAGCAAGCGATGAGCTCTGAATCCCGAAAGCAGCCCATGCTTTGGTGTATCACGACGAATGGATTTGTGCGCAACAGCATCTTTGACGCCCAGTACGAGTATGCGAGCGGTGTGATCAGCGGAAAAACCAAAGATGACAGATTTTTACCGCTGATCTACGAGCTGGACAACAAAAGCGAGTGGGACAATCCAGAGATGTGGATCAAAGCGAATCCAGGGCTCGGGACAATTAAGAGTGAAAAAGACTTGGACGAACTTGTAGAAAAGGCCAAAAATGATCCGACATTTAAACCGACGGTCATGGTCAAAGATTTTAATATGATCGAGAACGACACAGCCGCATGGCTGTCCTGGGATCAGCTCAATAACGAGGAGACATTTGACTACAGCCGCGGCAGATTTAGTTATTTAATCGGCGGAATGGATGCGGCGGACTCCATCGACCTTAATGCGGCCAAGGCGATCTGCATGAGACCAGGAGACGACCGGATCTATGTAATCCAAAAATATTGGATCCCAGAGCGAAAAATCGAAGAAATGAAAAACCGGCACAGCAAGGATGATGCGCCGTATGATATCTGGTATAATCGCGGGTTATTGGAGGTTGTACCAGGGAACAAGGTCAACAAGCGGGTATTTTTGGACTGGTTTTTGGAATTGCAGGATGTGTATGATATCTATCCGCTGTACATCGGATATGATCCATGGCACATCGACGACAGTCTCCTGCTGCAATTTCAAAATGCGTTTGGAAAAAATACCATGATCCCGGTCCGACAGGGTACGGCCACACTGTCGGCACCAATGAAAGAGCTGGCGGCGGATTTTGACGCAAAAAAGATCATTTACAACAACCATCCTATTGATAAATACTGCCTGATTAACACCTACGTGAAAACCGATATCAACGGAAACATCCAGCCCGATAAAGGGAGGAATGAGCGTCTGCGCATCGACGGCACTGCCGCGCTGCTGGACGCTTATGTTGTATTACGAGATAAATGGGATGAGTACCAGAACATGATTTAAGGAAGTGAGGACAACGGGAATCTTTGCAAAAGTCAGGGGATTTTTTAACCGGGGAAAAGTAGGCACCACCATTAAGATGATGTCGGAATATAACAACCTGTATATCTGGGACGGGAACCTGTACAAATCCGACATTGTCCGGGGCGCAATCCGTCCCAAGGTGAATGCGGTAGGTAAGCTGGTGGCCAAACATATCCGCACCACGATTGATGCCGATGGTAACAAACAAACTACCGTTAATCCGGAGGCATATATCCGCTTTTTATTGGAGGAGCCGAACCCGTACATGACAGGGCAGAAATTCCAGGAGAAAATGGAGACGCAGCTCTGCCTGAACGGGAATGCCTTTGCACTGATCGCGCGCGATGATAACGGATATCCGATGGGCTTGTATCCGATCAGCGCCTCCACGGTGGAGGCAATCTATGACAATGCGGGCGCGCTGTTCCTGCGTTTTTACCTGGAAAATGGGAAGGTGTACACCTTTGACTATAATGACATCATCCACTTACGGGGAGACTTTGGCCCGGATAACGATATTTTTGGTACGTCTCCTTTGGAATCACTTGCCCCATTGATGGAGATTGTGGGGACGACCGACAAGGGGATCGTCAATGCGATTAAAAACTCCGGGATCGTCAAATGGCTCCTGAAATTTTCCACCAATGCAAAACCGGAGGATGTAAAAAACAAAGCAAAAGAATTTGCCGATGCATACCTGTCCACTGAAAAAAGCCTCGGTGTCGCGGCGGTAAACTCGACGGTGGATGCACAGCAGATTGAGCCAAAGGATTATGTGCCCAATGCTGCCCAGATGGACCGTACCACGGCCCGGATCTACTCATCTTTTAACACCAACTCTAAAATTGTCATGAGCAGTTTTACTGAGGACGAGTGGAACAGCTACTATGAGAGCCAGATCGAACCGGACGTCCGCCAGTGGGGGGATGAGATGACCCGGAAAATATTTACACGGAGGGAGCGGGCATTTGGCAATGTGATTGTATATGAGGCGTCCAGCCTGACAATCGCATCCATGTCCACCAAGCTCAGCCTGGTGAATCTGGTTGACCGTGGGATCATGGTATCCAATGAGGTACGCACGATCCTGAACCTTGCCCCAATCCCCGGCGGTGATCAACCCGTCCGGCGTTTGGATACAGCCCCGATCAATGAAAATGAGGAGGTGAAAGGTAATGCCGAAAATTGAAATCAAGGGGACAATCGTCCCTGACGATGATGCGTGGGTGTACCGGTATTTTGGGATCAACGCCGTGTACCCGCAGGCGGTCAAAAAAGCCATAGAGGATGCTGACGGTCAGGATTTGGATGTTGAGATCAATTCAGGCGGCGGAGATGTGTTTGCCGGGAGTGAGATCTATACCGCGCTGCGCTCATATACCGGAAAAGTGACAATCAAAGTCGTAGGCTTTGCCGGATCGGCCGCGTCCGTGATTGCGATGGCCGGATATTCGGAGATGAGCCCGACCGCGCAGATGATGGTACACAATGTATCAAGCTACGCGAGCGGGGATAACCGGGATATGGCGCACATGGCGGAGGTGCTGGAAAATGCCAACCGTGCAATCGCCGCCGCGTATGTTGCCAAGTCTGGGATGGCCGAAAGTGAGGCTCTGGATATGATGGCGCACGAGACGTGGCTCACTGCACAGCAGGCTAAGGAGTTAAAACTTGTGGACGCCGTTATGTTTGAGACCGTACAGCCGGTGCAGCTGGCGGCGGGATATCAGACGGATCTCCTCCCGCGCGCTGTGATCGAAAAGGTGAAAAAAGAACAGTCTGACAAAAGGCGTGCAACCGCAATGCGGGCGCGCTTTAATTTTTTGAAAATTTGCGAAAGGATGTAGTGTAATGACCAGAGAAGAGTACAAAAACAAAAGAAAATCCCTGATGGATGAGGCGCAGGCGCTGATCGACAAGGCGGACTATGACGGCTACGAGGCCAAAGAGCAGGAGATCAAGGATCTCGACAGTGCCTATGAGAAGTCCGCTAAGGCCCAGGCCAACCTCAACGCGCTCAAGGGCAGCGCGCCGGTAAAGCTCGATGATGTCAGTCATCCGGTCGGCGGCGGGATCATCGTGGAAAAAATCGGTGGTGTAGAGGACAGCGCGGATCCGTATGATACGGACGAATATAAGCGCGCGTTCATGAATTTTGCCTGTCGCAGAATCCCAATCCCGGAAGAGTACCGGATGAAAAATGAGAATCAGTCCACGAGTACATCGGATACCGGCGCGGTGATCCCGACGACAACCATGCGCGAGATTATCCGAAAGTTGGAATCCTATGGCTCTGTGTATAACTCCGTGCGTCACCTGAATGTCCAGGGCGGCGTAGAATTCCCGATTTTAGACTTTATGCCTACTGCGACATGGATAGATGAAGATGAAGTAAGCGAAACGCAGAAGGCCGTTGCAAACGACAAGGTGGCATTTAGCTATTATGGCCTTGAGTGCCGGATCTCCCAGAGCATCCTCGTGAGTGTGGTGACGTATGCGGAATTTCAGAAGCTGTTTGTCCCGCTGGCGGTTGAGGCAATCATCAAAGCGCTGGAAATCGGGATCTTCAACGGCACCGGTTCTGGGCAGATGCTCGGCGTGACCAAGGATCCGCGCGTCAAAAACGTCATCACAATCAGCAGCAAGGATATAGCAAAGTGGGGCGGATGGAAAA
The DNA here is from genome assembly GCA_900555545.1 of uncultured Oscillospiraceae bacterium. Taxonomy (GTDB): domain Bacteria; phylum Bacillota; class Clostridia; order Oscillospirales; family Acutalibacteraceae; genus Onthovicinus. The sequence goes on from USLQ01000004.1 coordinate 9,028, forward strand.
AGAGCCTGTTTGCCAAGATCCCGCTGTCCTACAGGAAAGGCAACTTCTATTTTGCCGCCGGTACATGGGACGGATATATTGATGGTATGACGGATGACGTCGGGCAGCCGGTCGGGCGTACCAACTACGGTATTGAGTCCGGCACAGGCCGTTACCGCTTTGGCGGGATCAACTGCCAGCTGGTGGAGGATGCAGTGATCAAGCCGTATGAGCTTGCAGGTACAGGTGATGTGTTCGGCGTGTTTATGGATCCGATCAACTACGCCATCAACAGCAACATGGCCATGACCGTAACGCACTGGATCGATCACGATACCAACAAAGTCAAGGATCAGGTGCTGCTGTTCGCTGACGGCAAGGCGCTTGATACAAACGGGATCTTCCTGATCAAGAAGGGGGCCTGATGATGGGAATCGTAGACGCCATCAAGGCGCTGTATAAGAAGATTACCACCACAGAATCTACCGCCGAGACCGTCTCCGAGGCCATCAATGAGTTGGCGGAGAACTGGCCGGAGGGTTCCCAGGGCCCGGCAGGGCCCCAGGGGAATCCCGGCGTAGGAATCAAAACGATCACCGGCAGTATTGACGGATCCAACAAACTGACACTTCAGATCACATTGACTGATGAATCGGTGCAGACGGGAGAGGGGACGATTACCCCACCCGCCGCAGGATGATAGGCGGTGATTTGGGTGGATCAGCAAATGGATATTTATTTTGTCCAAAAGGTCAAGCTGTGGATTCGTGGACTTTCAATCGGCAGTGCTCTGGATGAAGAGATCTGGCAGGATGTTTTGGCGTGCTGTGCGGATCTCAAAATTGCCGGGGTGGTTAAGACAGATCTCGACGATCCCTTGATCCAGCAGGCCGTAAAGCTCTACTGCAAGGCCCACTTTGGATATGAGGAGGACTCCGAAAAATTCCAGCAGGCCTATGATGCGCTCAAAGCGTCGTTGTCACTCTCCGGAGAGTACACAGTTCGGGAGGAGTCAAAGTGAACAGAACAACTGTCATCACGCTGGTAAAGCCGGGAGAAAAGATGGATGATCTGGGATATCTGATCCCTGATCAGGAGCCGGTAAGGCGAACAGTGTTGGCCGAAAGGGTCTCCGCCGTGCGTGCAGAATTTTACTCCGCACTCAAAGCTGGCAGAAGAGTATCTCATGTGATCAGGGTACGTGCCGAAGTGTATCAGGGAGAGACCGCTGCCGAATATCTCGGCAAAAAATATGAGATCCTAAGAGACTACCCGAAAGGCGGGTGGATTGAACTGAGTCTTGCGGAGATGATATGATGGCGTCATGTAAGAGTGTAATCCCTGATGACCTGATGCGCCAGCTTAGAGAGATGGAGAACATCGACAAGGTCGCTCCCAAGATGCTCAATGCGGCAAAAAAGATTGTCAGACCAGTCCTCAAGAAAAACGTTGCACGTCACCGTAGAACCGGAGACCTTGAACGATCGATCAAGGGCGACAAAAACCGTAAGAATCAATATGGGTGGTACACCAAACTGGTTTTTGACGGATTTGATCGCAATGGAGTGGCCAATGACACTAAGGCGACCGTGATTGAGTATGGAAGGGCCAAAGGAAAGCATGGGAGTATTGCAGCAGATCCGTTTATACAGCGGACAATAAACGAGACCAACGATGATGCGGTAGAAGCCATGCAGGCAGTCTTTAATGAGGAGTACGGATTATGACGATAGAGCCAATTATCAAGCCTGCGCTGGAGGCGCTTGGATATCCCGTGGCGCTGGACTGTTACACAGGAGACGCCGAGGAGTATATTGTGATTAACTATTCCGATGAGCGCCCTACAATCTGGGTGGATGATGTGGACCGGTATGATCTGACGACCGTACAGGTCCACTTTTTTACCCGCTACGACCCAATCGGGATCAAACCCAAAATACGCGAAATTCTACGCAGGCTTAAATTTACGATTTTGTCCACGGAGCAGTATTACGAAAATGACACCAAATACAGACATGTAATTATAGAGGCGGAAATCGCCTCGACAATCAAGGAGGAATTATAATGGCAAAAACAGGTTTGAAACATTTTGTGTATGGTAAGCCAAACGCTGATTACAGTGGATACACAGGTGGCCGAGTACTCGGTGCGATCCAGTGTAATGTTGGAATTACTAACAACGATGTTAAACTGAACGTTGACGACGGAGTCAAAGAGACTGACAAATCGTTTGCGAGCGGCACAATCGACATTATCACAGATGATTTAATGGACGAAGATAAAGCAGAAATGCTTGGCCACGAAGTAGACGAGGAGAGCGGAGAGGTAATCTATAATTCCAGCGACGTTCCCCCGGAGCTCGGATTTGGTTTTTGTGGCCAGGTATCCCGGAATAACAAAAAAATGTATCGGGCAGTTTTCCTGTTGCGCGTACAGTTTTCGGAGCCATCCGATGAAAACGATACCAAAGGTGATACCGTTGAGTTTAAAACACAGTCCATCAGCGGCTCTGTATATACGCTAAAGGACGGAAGATACAAGGAGGAAAAAACTTTTACGACGGAGGAGGAGGCTATTGCTTGGCTGGATGAAAAAGTTGGTTATGGTCAACTTGGTACGCTAACTGTCAATTCCGCTGCTGGTACTTCTACCGGTAAAACAAAAATTACCGTTACACCAAACAAAGGGAGCGGGAACAGCTACAAGTATAAGACCGACACCGAAGTAACGGGTCCTAAGTTTGGAGAGGTGTGTGACAGCGGATATACCGACTGGGATGGAACTGCGGAGATTACCGCAACCACAGGGAACGAGATCCTGGTTGTGGAGGTAGATGACGAAAAAAAGGCAAAAGCCGCAGGCACGGCGCAAGTCACCTCTAAAGCGTAAGGAGCAGGACGATGAAAGTAATCGGTAGTGAGTATGTATCAATTGAGTTCTGCGGCCAGGAATACCACCTGGCCGCGAACCTTGAAGTAATTGAGGCGATCCAGGAAAAATACGCGTCGATCGCTGGGGCGCTCACCGCGATGAAAAATGCGCGTGACCTGGCGGCAATTTTTAAGATGTTTTTGGACAATGCCGTTGACATTTACAACGAGGATCACAGGTGCTCTTTGGAAAAGATATCGATCAAGACGATCATGCGCCGTGGGAATTACAACGATATCTCCAGCGCAGTGGTATCGGCTATTATGGTATCGATGACGGCAGATGATGACCAAGACGAAAAAAACGGGAAGCCGGGCAATAGACGTGGTATGGTGGTACACCACCGCCCGCTTATTGCTCGGCTTTTCAGAAAGAGAATCCCGAAGGGCGACGATTGTTAAACTTGAGGCGCTCTATCGTGGGTATAACCATTTGCACGGTATCAAGATGAGAGACGAATTAACCATTGACGATATGATCCCGATATAAAGGAGAATCAATAGTGGGTAGAAAAGGCAGAATCGGTCCGGTTATCGCAGTTGATGGTGAAACCGAATTTAAAAAATCAATCAAGTCTATCAACGATAATCTTGGAGTACTGGGATCCGAGCTGAAAAAAGTAGATGCTGAATTTAGCAAAAACGAAAAAAGCATGGATGCAGCACGCGGTAAACTGGATGTGTACCGGAGACAGATGGAACAACTCACCCAAAAGGAGAAACTCCAGGCACAAGCTCTGCAAAACGCACAGCAACGGTACACAGAGGCCGGAAACAAAGTCCGGGAATTAAGGGACAAGTTGTCCGCTGCGGAAAAGGCTATGGATGAGATGAAAAATTCGTCCAATGCTACCAGTGCTGAGATTAAGGAGCAGAGTGGGGTTATCAGCGGCCTGAAAAGCGATTTGAAAAACGCTGAAAAACAGTATTCTTCCGCCGAAAAAGCGACGAAGGATTGGCAGAAAGCCCTTAATAATACCAAAGCGGATATCGCTACCACCCGGCAAAAAATGGAGGATCTGGCTATTTCCACAATCAAAGCGCGCGATTCCCTTGAATCGGCTGAAAAAAAGCTGGAGAAGTGGCAAAAAAATCTAAATACTATGGGGAATACCTTGACAGCCGGACTGACTGTTCCCATAGTTGGAGCTGCCACCACGATGATTGCGGCGATGGACGATGTGGTGAAGGCCTTGACACAGTGATGACTAAGACCGGGGCGGCCGGGCAGGCGGCAAAAGATTTGCAGGCCGTTTATAATGAGGTTAGCCAGGAGATCCCAGCAGATTTTGGAGATATTGGCGCGGCGGTCGGCGAGATCAATACCAGGCTCGGATTTACTGGAGACGTCCTCAAAAATTCTTCTGAACAATTCCTAAAATTTGCAAAGATCAATAATACTGATGTGAATACATCTGTGCAGCTTGTCACCCGTGCCATGGGCGACGCTGGTATCGCCGCTGAAAATTATGGCCAAGTTCTGGATCAGTTGACCGTTGCCTCTCAAGTCAGCGGAATATCGGTGGATAAACTCGCAGAAAACCTGGCTAAATATGGCGCACCGCTGCGTGCCTTGGGAATTGATACCGAGTATGCAATCGCAATGTTTGCCGGCTGGGAAAAGGCTGGCGTTAATACCGAGATCGCGTTCAGCGGTATGAAAAAGGCGATATCCACCTGGTCGGATGCTGGGAAAGACGCCAAAGTGGAATTTCAGGCGGTTATGGATGAGATCAAAAAAGCACCGGATATCGCATCCGCAACAACATTGGCTATTGAGGCGTTTGGCACTAAAGCGGGGCCGGATCTGGCCGACGCAATCCGTGGCGGACGTTTTGAGGTCGACACCTACATCCAATCGCTTGCAAATGCCGGTGGAGCTGTTAATAATACATATGGGGCTATTGTTGACGAGGTGGATGATGCTCAGCTTGCCATGCAAAAGATCAAGGTTGCCATGCACGATACCGGTGAGGCAATCGCTAAAAATTTAGGCCCGGCATTTTTGGATTTAGCCGACCGTCTAAAAGTGAGCCTTGAATGGTTCGGGAAACTCGACAAGGAGACACAGCAGACGATCCTTAAACTGGCTACAGCCGCCGCAACGATTGGACCTGTTACCAAGGGGCTGTCAGGTATGACCGGTGCTGCCAAATCCGCAGTCGGTGGTGTGAAAAAGCTGGTTGCAGAGTTGGGGAAGCAGACAGCCATTAAAAAAGCGGCTGGAGGTTTTAAAGATGTTGCCTCTGCTGCCACATCGGTTGCTGGATCGACAAAGGGAGCAGGCTCAACAGTGGGAGGATTCGCCAGCCTATTGACTAAGATTGCGTCGCCTACTGGTGCCGCAGTGGTTGCTGCCGGTGCGATTGCGGCTATTGGCGCAGCTGCATGGAAAGCTCATGAGGATATGATTGAGGCGGATATCGCCGATCATTTTGGTGACATTGAACTCGCCGCAGAGGAAGTTGAGGACGTTGCTGAACGTTTGACTACCACTGATTGGACGATGCGCATCAACACCTATATGGACGCCAAAGAAAAGCTCGGGACGTATCAGGAAAATATTGAATCAGCCATCGCCGAGATGAACAAGAGCGATTGGAAGGTATCTGTTGGCCTTGAGTTGACGGATGAAGAAAAGCAAGCCTATGCGGACTCTTTAGACTCTTTTGCTCAAAGCTGCCAGCAATATATCGAGGAAAAAGGGTATGTGGTCAATCTCGCGATTACTGCGGGGTTTGATCCGGGATCTCCTACAGGTGAGAGTTTAGCGGCGTGGGCGGATGCCTACTATGCGAGTGCCAGTGATGAGATAGCAAAGTTAAAGCAACGTCTTGACACCCTGATGGAAGAATCACTTATCAAGGGAACATGGGACGAAAACGAAGAAAAAATGAATGAGCTGAGGCAACAAATCGCGTCTATATATAACAGAGTTATCGCTGACACTTCCAACGCGGAATATGAGGGGGTTATTTCCGACTTCCGTGTCACAATTGGCAATATTGACATGGGAGACCTCACAGAAGAGTCCTTTAATCAGGTCAATGAAAAAATCAGTGAGTATACTCAGCAGTTGCAGGAGTACGCCGATGAAAATAAGCAGGATGTAATGCTTGCGATCACAGCCCGGTATAGTGATAATATCAAAGCAGGAATGCCGGAGTCAACTGCCCGCCAAATCATGGAGGATTCCATAAAAGAATTGGAATTCAGCCTACAACGAAACAAAGGCGAGGTGATCGTTCAGGGGATTGATTTTTCTTTTGATACGATCAAAGATAATTTTAGCTATCGTGTGGATGAAGCGAAGCAGGATCTGGATCGAGATTTTGATTCGATAAAACAGTATTTTCTTGACAGCTTCACCAAAACGGATCCCCGTGTAATATCGCAAACGGCGTTGCTGAACAATGCAGGTGCAGATCAAGCTGTTAGAAAAGCAATAAAAAAGGCATTGAAACCTTTGGAGCCTCAAAAGGAGCAGTTGGAGAAAATCGCCGATTCATATCTTGAGGCCGGAAAGGCCGTCCCACAAAACATCGTGAAGGGCTTAACAGATATCTATGAGATGAGTGCATTATCAGGGAAGACAGATGATCTGTACAAGCTATGGGCAAAGGAAATTGCCGATTCTCCTGAACGGATGGAAGCGCTGGCCGAGGCCCAAAAGAGCGGGCGTGAAATCCCGGAGGGTGTGATTGAGGCCGTAGAGATGTACTCGGGGAAAATTTACGACGCTGTCACAGGCATGTGGGAGGAACCGATTGATGCTACACGGGAGAATATCCAACCGATACTGGACTACCTCAATAAAAGCGGGCTGGATTGCGGGAATGAAGCAGCCAAAGGGCTTGCCGCCAGCTATGGCCTTATTTATGATGCAACGAACAAGACGTGGATTGCCGTTTCAGACGCGACGCTGGACAGCGAACCAAATATCAAGAGCGTTGTCGAGCAGTGCAGTCTGACAGTTACGGATGCCCTGATTGATTCCATTCAGGAACAAAACGAACCGACCAAGCAGCAGATGCTTACCCTGCTCCAGCAGTTGGTGACAGCTACCGATGAACAGCGGGAGCCGATTTTACTCAAGCTGGCAGAGCTTGGCGTGGATGTGAGCAGTTCTCTGGCCGAGGGAATGATGTCAAACTACAGCTTTGTGCAATCCTCTGCGGCAGGGATGGTAGATGTCATCGATAAAACATCCGGCGAAAAGATCGCCACGCTAAAGCAGCCCATGGCCGATCGATTGCTGGATGTCGTCGGAGGAGCTGTTGAATACACGAACAGTCACATCACACAGAGCGGGCCGCAGCTCTATCCGCCGGAGATCAAGGAGTTTGACCCCACAAAATTGGATTCGTGGGCTGATAAAACCATATGGGCATTACAACGATCACTTGAAGGCCATGGGACTCTGACTGTACCGGTAAAGACCGTTGCATCGCCTGGTGATCGACCAATAGCAGGTCATTCCAACGGAGGGTTCACGGATCGTGAACAGCTGTCATGGCTGTCTGAGGGAAACAAACCGGAAGTTGTGATTCCACTGTCAGAAGAAAAACGTCGGCGGGCTTTAGCGTTATATGAACAAACCGGACGGGAACTTGGGATTGTACCAGAATCCGTATATACGCTGCCCCATACGACGGCCCAGCCTAAAGGAATGGGGATCGATTACGCAAAACTTGCTCAAGCGATTGCGTCAGAGCTACGGAAAGCACCGGTGCAGGTTGACGTACCCATCAGCGTGCAGGAGGGCGGTGTCTACCTTGACAATGAGCTTGTGGGACGTCAACAGGCTCCTGTAATTTCACGAATTCAAGCAAAAAACATCTAAAAGTGTTGAAAATTCCCTCCGCGTGTGATATGATTGTCATACAAGGAGGGAATAGAATATGAATAAAAAGCAAAAGGTAGCAATAATCGTAGCAGTGGTTATCGGATTGATTGTAATAATTGGTGTGTTTGCTGCAATATTTGGAACAGATGACACCTCAAATGAAAGGCAGCAAAACACCCCATCGTACAGTTCGGAGTATACAAATTCGCCTGATACCACAGAATCTACGACGGAGCGACAAACTACTGAACCACCAACAACAAGTTCGCCAGCAGAAAAAAAGGAAGAATATATTGCGTCTTGCGAATCATACACCTTTAAACAAATTGCTCGTAATCCAAGCGAATATGAAGGCAAACGCGCTAAATTTACGGGTGAGGTAATTCAGGTGATGGAGTCTTACGGTATCATGTATACTTTGAGAGTGAATATCACCGAAAACGAGTATGGATATTATGAAGATACCATTTATGTAACCTATTTCCCGAAAGATGATAATGAACCAAAAATCTTAGAGGATGATATTGTCACGATGTATGGAGAACTTGACGGGGAAACGACGTACGAAGCAGTTTTCGGACAATCGGTTACTTTGCCGAGCTTTGATTGCGAATACATCGACATCCTCACAGAATGATAAATATATCCCAGCACCCTCCGGGGTGCTTTTTTGATGCAATTTTTTAAGGAGGGTATACATGAAAACATACGCGGAGCGGGACCGGCAGTGGGGAAAGATTGTCACAGTAAGCGGGATCGACGTCTATCAATCCTTTAACGCCGATCTGAAGGAATACACCGTGG
>USLQ01000005.1 GCA_900555545.1 uncultured Oscillospiraceae bacterium
CACATATTTGACCCTGGCATTCTTACCCACGAAAAAGCGGTGGATACCGTCGTGCTCGCTGTCGGAGCAGCCGTCGTTATGGATACCACAGCCCGCGACAATGTTGACGTCCGCACCCTCGCCAATATAGAAGTCGTTGTACACAACGTCATTCATCCCACTCTCCGTCATGACCACGGGGATATATACGGTCTCGCCTTTGACGCCTGGATGGACGCGAATGTCAATCCCGGGATGATCGGTTTTGGGGGTGATCTCCACCTTCTCGGTAGAACGGCGTCCGGCCGCCTGGCCGTTGGCCCGGATATTATAGGCCCCGGACGGGATCTCATCAATTCCGGCAATTTCCCTTAGCAGATCGTATTGCGTCTGCGTCAGCATCCCCTGTTTCATCACTCAGCACTCCTTTCCCTAAAATCACATTGCTCGTCAAACTCCCCCAGCAGGGAGGGGAGAATTTCCTCCCGCGTGCCATACTGGGCCACGCGCCCTTCGTTGATTACGGCGACCTCGTCGGCCAGCTGCATTACACGCTCCTGGTGAGAGATGATGATAATGCTCTCATCGGCCTTGCGGCGCATGGCGCGGAAGGTGTCCACCAGCATATTAAAGCTCCACAGGTCGATCCCGGCCTCCGGCTCGTCATAGATGGAGAGCTTAGCGCCACGGGCGATGAGGGTGGCAATCTCAATACGCTTAACTTCGCCGCCCGAGAGGGAGGCGTCCACTTCACGGTTTAAATAGTCGCGGGAACAGAGGCCCACATTCGTCAGATAGGCACAGCACTCGTCCTCCGGCAGCTCGCTGCCATGGGCCAGGCTGAGCAGGCGGCGGACCGTCATGCCCTTAAAGCGCGGGGGCTGCTGGAAGGCATATCCAATCCCCAGGCGGGCACGCCCGGTAATATCCATATCCGTGATATCTGTGCCGTTAAAAATGATTTTTCCGGAGGTCGGCTTTTCGATCCCCATAATCAGACGGGCCAGGGTGGATTTTCCCCCGCCGTTCGGTCCTGTGATGACAAGCAGTTTGCCGTCCGGTACCGTCAGGCTGACGTTGTTGACGATCTCCTGCCTGCCCTCCTCCGCGTCCACGCGGAAGGTCAGATCTTTTATTTCAAGCATGAAAACAAGCCTCCAAGATAGATTTCAAAGCAGCACTATCCGATCGCATGTCTCGCTCCGGCGGCTGTCCGAGATTCAATTATACCCCAAGTGAGAATCGTTATCAAGTCATTTTCCCCATTTCATAGTAAAATGGTATTAAATTGTTGGAATGATGGATTCTTTGGATATTATTGGGCTGTATTTATACAAAAATACCGGAAATTTCGATTGTTGGGCAAAGATTCGGGCCGCCAGAATGTCCACTGGCGGCCCTTCTTTTCTCTCTTCTGTTCCCCCAGGGGGGATTTATGCCATCGCCGTTAATCGTCGCAGTCGTAGTGTGGAATTTCGGCTTTCTTGCCCTCGAGCACACCCTTGTTGTCGCGGCGTTGCTCATCGGGTAGATCGAGTGCCAGCGTCCCGCCGGGGTTCATGATGTTGTTCGGGTCAAAGTGCTTTTTGAGCGTACGGTAGATGTCGAGCTCCTTGGAGCCGATCTGCCCCTCCAGCCACGGGGCGGTCATCTTGCCGATGCCGTGGTGGTGGCTCATCGACGCGCCGGCCTTTTGGATGTGGTCCATGATACCGTACTGGTACTCCAGATACTCGTCAATCTCACTCATCTTGGCCTCAAAGATGAAGTAGAGATTTGCCCCCTGAGGGTAGAAGTGCGACATATGTGTCATGCACATGGTGTTCGGGCGTGACTTGCAGAACTTGCGCACCTGCTTGTAGACATCCATAAAGTTATCCCAGTTGACCGAGCACTCAAGCGTGTCGAGCATCAGGCCGTAGTCGCCCATATCCTCTCGCAGGTACGGATCGCGGAAGCGGCCGTGCTCCCACGCCTTGGTGACAATACCGGTGGTGAACATGGCGCCGTATTTGTGGCAGATGCGGGCAATCCTGCGGCGGACGTTGTGGCTGAAGTGGCGTTCGCCCTCGGTAAAGCCGAGCATCAGGCAGCGCTTGCCATCCTCATAACCGCGCGCCTTGAGCACGGTGTCGATGGGCGTGTCGGCCACACCGTACAGGCGGAAACCGATGGAGGTCTCCTCCGGATCGGAGACGCGGAATACGGACGGATAGCCGAACTCGCCCTGCATGATTTCACGGGCGGCTGTGACGGCAGAATCCCAGTCCTTGAACACGTAGCTGAAGCGGAAGCGGTTCTCCGGCATGTACTTGAAGATGCGTAGCGTCACATGCGTCAGGATGCCGAACGTGCCCTCGCTGCCCATCATGATCTGGTCAATAGAGGGGCCGGTCGCGTTGCGCGGGCATTCATCGGACTTGATGACGCCGATAGGCGTCACATACGTCTGGCTGATGACGATGTCCTCGATCTTGCCATAGTAGCTGGAGTTCTGGCCTGCGCCGCGTGTGACGGCCCAACCGCCCACGGAGGAATATTCAAAAGACTGCGGGAAGTGGCCGCAGGTATATCTTCCCTTGGCGTGCAGGATCTCCGGCGCGTGGTTGAGGATCTCCTCCAGACGGGGGCCGCTCATACCGGCCTCCACAGTGATGGTCTGATTGTGCTCGCTGAAGCGGACAACCTTGTTGAAGTTCTTGCGCATGTCGAGGGATACGCCGCCGCATACCGGCTCCACACCGCGGGTCACGGAAGAGCCGCCGCCGTATACGTACATGGGGATCTTATTGTCGTTACAGTATTTGACAAGCTTGACGATATCCTCGTGGGAGCGCGGATAGACAACCGCATCCGGTAGGTTCTCTGCAATGTGCTTGCGCAGGCGCATCAGGTCGATCATCGTCTTGCCGTAGGCGACGGACAGGCGGGCGTAGTCGTCCGTGGTCACGTTGTCCTCGCCGACGATGGCGGCCAGATCCTTGAGCTGCTGCTCCGTGAAGTGAGAGGGGCTGTCGTATTCGACTTTTTCAAGCCCCATCTCCTTTTTCTCCTTGAAGTCGTCGTCCGTCATGTCAAAGACGTCCTTCATCATGCGGTAGAGCGCGCGGCTGGGGGCCTTGAACTCGTTCGGGTCGCCCCACTTGAGGATGGAGCGCCAGGAGCCTGCTGGGGCTTCCTCGTGGTACCAGTCTGGGTAAAATTCTTCTACTTTGCGTTTCATACAAGCGGTTCCTCCTTATTTTCAGTAACCAATTCTCTGTGTGGAATCCAAAAACCGGATCAGCAGTCCGGGATATCCTCCGTGGCCACAATGTCCGTCCCGCAGACGTCGGGGATGATGACGTCCCCCACATGGACCTTTTTCGTGACGACAACCTCGTTGATTTTTTCCATTGCCTTAAAAATATCTTCCTTGGGGATGACGTCCTTTGTTTTGACCGGTAGCCGCGGGAAGTGTGGGAACGACGTCGCAACGGTGCTGGAGATGGTGCGCATCGGGTGCGTCATCTCCTCCCGGGCGAACTGCTCGCCCTTTTTACAGGTGTTCCCAGTCACGGTGATCTCCTCCCCATGGACTGTCACGGTCATGCGGCAGCCGTTCGGGCACACGATACAGGTCATCTCTCTCACCTGATCCTCCATCTGTTACACCTCCATTTTCAGCGCTACCCGTGTTACGGGATGATCGATCTTCAGCGTGAGCTGTTCCATCTCCGACGGGGAGAGGTGGATGTATTTTTTCCGCTTGGCCGTCGCCTCATTGACGCGTAGCTCAACGGCCGGCTTTTTCTGCTCGCGGCGCGGGCGGAAGTACATCGTCAGATCGTCCTGACGCGCTACGTCATAGTACTGCGGCACCACATAGGCAAACAGCTTGCTGTCGTAGTCGATTTTTACCCGCACGCGCCGGCCGGGCTGGTACTGTGCCGCATAAGCGCCCGCAAGATCTCCGCTCTCGGAGACATAGTCCACCAGATCGTTCACATGCAGTGCATTCCCGCAGGAGAACACCCCTGGCACACTCGTCATAAACGTCTGATCCACATAGGGCCCCTTGGTGGCGGGATCGATCTCCACGCCCAGCTTTTCGGCGATCTCATTCTCCGGCAGCAGGCCGACGGATAAAATCAGGGAGTCGCACGCGATGATGCGTTCCGTACCGGGGATGGGCTGCATCTTGTCATCCACCTTGGCGACTTCAACAGCCTCCACACGTTTGGCGCCGATCACACGCGTGACCGTGGTGGACAGGTGGAGTGGGATGTTGTAGTCGTCCAAACATTGCGCGATATTGCGCGCCAGACCGGCGGGGGTATCCTTGATCTCGTAGACGCCCTCCACCTCGGCCCCCTCGAGCGTGAGGCGGCGCGCCATAATCATACCAATATCGCCGCTGCCAAGGATGACACATTTTTTCACCGGCATATAACCCGATATGTTGACAAAGTGCTGTGCCGTTCCGGCTGTGAACACACCCGCGGGCCGGTCGCCGTGAATAAATACCTGTTTGGCAGTGCGCTCCCGGCAGCCACACGCGAGGACGAGCGACTTGCAGTGGAAAAACTTGATCCCCTGTGCGCTCTGTACCGTGAGGGAAAAGCTGCCGTCCGCCGCCTTCTCCGCATCCGTGACAAAGGCATTCACGATGTGGTCAATGCCCAGCTTGAGCATCTCTTTATAAAACCGTCCGGCGTATTCGGGGCCGGTCAGCCGCTCGCCAAACCGTACCAGGCCAAAGCCGTCGTGGATACACTGCTTGAGGATCCCGCCCATACGGGCCTCACGCTCGATAATCAGGACACTTGCGCCCTGCTTTGTGGCGCTGATCCCCGCCGCAAGACCGGCCGGGCCGCCGCCGAGGACGATCACGTCGTAGATCTCCTTCATGCTTTGACGCCTCCCTTCTCAGATTTGGCAGGGCCTTGTTTAGTTGTAGTTGTTTTCTTTTTGGGCGCCGGCTTCTTAGCCGGCTTTTTTGTTGTTTTTTTCGGTTCGGGAGCCGCGGCCGGTTTTTCCGCAGCCGGCTTGGTGCCCTTGGTGGTGGGGCCGTACAGGAACTCTGTTCCGTCGCCGTTCTTTGTAATCTCCTCCGGCTTAAGGCCGGTTTCCTGTGCGATGATATTCGTCACCAGCGGAGAGCAGAACCCTCCCTGGCATCGACCCATTCCGGGCCGCACGCGGCGCTTGATCCCGTCGAGTGAGGTGACGGGGATCGGGGAGTGAATGCAGTCGATGATCTCGCCCTTGCTGATCTCCTCGCACCGGCAGATGATCACACCGTAGTCTGGGTTCTTTTCGATCAGCTTTTGTTTTTCCTCCAGGCTCATATATTTGAGCACCGGCGCAGCCTTGCGCACGGGGTCGAACCGGTTATTTTTGTGCACATCCATCTGTTCGCTCAGGGCGGAGGTGGTGATCTCCACAATCCGTTTGGCAATGGCCGGTGCACTTGCGAGGCCCGGGGACTGGATTGCCGCTGCGTGGACGAGGTTATCGACCTCCTCCGACCGCTCGACGATGAACTCCTCCTCGTAGTTGCAGGCGCGCACGCCGGCAAAGTAGGTGATCACATCCGACTTGGCAAAACCCTTGATCAGGGGCAGGTGCTTTTGCAGGATGGCGTCCACATGATCTGCATGGGTACTGAAGTCCTCGCGCAGCGGCTCCTCATAGGCGTCCGGGCCCACCAGCACGTTGCCGTCGATGGTCCGCATCACGCCGCCGCCTTTGGTGTCGGATGTGGCAGCTTTCACAGAGACAAGGCCCATGGACCGCTGGACGAGTTTGCCCTTCTTTTTATCCAGGATGACGAGCTCTCCCTTGCGCGGATGGATGGTGAAAAACTGGTCGTCCGCCATTTTGGCGATGATATCGCTGAATACGCCGGCGGCATTGACAACGATACGCGGGTAGATGGTACCCCGGTTGGTATGTACGGCGGCAATCCGCCCATGCTCCATCTCCATGGAGGTGATAATCGTATCCAGCGATACCTTGGCGCCGTTCTCCACAGCATTTTCTGCCAGAGCGACCGTGAGCTTATAGGGGGAGAGCACGCCGCTCATCGGATAGCTGAACGCGCCGAGCGCCTCATCGGTGATGTTCGGCTCCAATTCGTGCATCCGCTGACGGCTGATGTGGCCGCCCGGGATGCCGAACGCCTTGGCGCGTGCACCGAGCACGGCGCGCCCGCCCACGCCGAACAGATGATCGGCGTACAGGATAAAGTTGCCGTAGCGCTTAAAGGGGATCTTTAAGTCCTTGCACAGCTGGGTATACATCACATTTCCCTCTACGTTCATCTTACCGCGCAGAGTACCGATGTGGGAGGCAATACCCGGATGAATCATGCCGTCGTTGCGGGAAGAGGCGTGCATGGCGACGTCGCTCTCCTTGTCGCACAGCAGCACGGAAACATCCCACCGGCGCAACTCGCGCGCAATGGCGCATCCGATCACGCCGCCACCGATCACGAGTACATCCGGCCGCTCCCCGTCGATTGCGCCATCCTCAATGGCGCTGCGGCGGATGGGCGGCGGCGTAAATCCATCCAGCTCGATCTCGTTGACAACGCCCTTGTAGCCCAGCTTGGCGGCTCTTTTGCCCGCTTTGACAATGGCGGACCAGTCTGCACTCCTGCCCTCAAGTTTAATGCTCTTGCGGAACAGGGAGACTTCGGCCTCCCGGATCCCGAGCTTTGTAATTTCTTCCCGCAGGTGTTCAAACCTGCGGTGTTCCTCCGCTGAAGACATCGCACCGACCTCCCAGAAAATCATTCTCCCACATTTCCCCGCCACAGGCACTCCCAATTGGGGGCGGTAGCGGATTAGAGGGACTGTACGTAGTAGAAAAATAAATTAGTTGTACGTACATCTTGACTTTATTCTAACAATTTAATATACTATTGTCAATAGATTAATTCTTTTTATTTAAAATTTCCAAATACAACGCAACGGAAGGAGAGGCATTATCATGTATGGCAAATCTGTTCCGCTTCATATAAAGGTCAAAGACGCCCTGCTGCAGGACATCCTGACCGGGAATATCCCGGCCGACGGTATCTTGCCCTCGGAGGATGATCTGGCCCAGCAATTCCACGTCTCGCGCGCGACAGTCCGCACGGCACTCTCCGCGCTGGAACGCGAGGGGATTATCACC
Organism: uncultured Oscillospiraceae bacterium; assembly: GCA_900555545.1. Classification (GTDB taxonomy): domain Bacteria; phylum Bacillota; class Clostridia; order Oscillospirales; family Acutalibacteraceae; genus Onthovicinus. The sequence continues at coordinate 7,141 of USLQ01000005.1, forward strand.
AAGCAGCGGGGCAGCCGCACCCGGGTAAATTCCGGCGGGACAACGCTGGCCTTTGAGCCGCTGATTTCCTTGAGTTATTCTTTGCAGCGGCTAGGCCTGGACTGCCGGAGCGAGATGCTGGAGGATCACATCATGGCTGCGGGCGGCGTTCTTGTGTCGGGGTTCGGAGCGGGGACAGTCGTGCGCCACCTCAAGCGGATCCGTATGACGGGCGATTTCCCCATCGCGGTAGAGGACGCCTACTTTTCCACGGAGTACTCGGAATTCCTGGACCGGCTGAGTCCGGAGGATTCCGTAGCACACGCGCTGCTCAGCTTAAATGGGTTTTCCGTGGAAAAGGTCAATATGCAGTTGAGTATGCGGAGCCCGACTCAGCGGGAACGGGAGTTGCTGCACATCAATGGCAATCAGCGCGTTGTTGAACTGGCGCGCTGGATCTACGACTCCCGTGGGCATGCGGTAAACTTTGTGGATTTTGTCATCCCGGAGACGGTTATGAAGTATCCCTTCTCGATCATTGCCTCGGAAAACTGAGGCGAGAGAATGCAAAAAACCTTCCCTATCGTGGGAAGGTTTTTTTATCGAGATGATGAGCCAGTACAATAGCACGCGGCTTTGGGACGTTATAGATGCGCTCAAAAAGGCACATCCACAAGCGCGCGAACTTTTGGCAGGATCCCAATGCCCGGAGGGTTCAGGTGCCTGTAATTTTGGCACATGCTGTAACCGGGGAGATTGTTGCCCTCGATCAGCACTGGCCCTGTCTCCGTAATGGCTACGTCCCAGCCAACATAGCGCATATGCGGTTCGGTGAGCGCCGCCTCCAGGCACAGCGCCACACATGCACGATAGAACGGGATCTGGAAACCCTGAAAGGGAACCCCAGTGGTGGGGTGTTCTCGGTAGTAGAGCCCTGTCCGATCGGAGAATGCCTCAGCGGAGAGGTACCCCTCCGCCGTAATCGCCGTATACATCCCACCTGAGGAGATATTGTCTGTGGCCACCGTACCGTTCCCCATACGGAAAAAGGAGTACAGAAAATGCGGCCGCCCGCCTGATAGAATGGTGGTAATACGCACTGTGTTGACGGAGGAAGGGCAAAGGCGCTCCAACTCGTGATGTTGTACGATCACCTCCTCGGCAAGGTACTTGTGTTCCGACAATAGCCTGTTATAGAGCTGGGGGAGATCCTGATGCGCCAGCTCCACACATTCAATCCCCTGCCCGCCGTATCGGTCGATCTGTTTGACGAAAATAGACGCTTTATCCTGAACAAATTTTGCAAAGCCATCTAAACCTGACGTCCGCAGATCAATCCACGTGCGCCCTAAGTATTTTGCAAACTTGCTGTTGAACTGGATCTTATCATTGAAGATAGAATAATATGCCCGGTCGTTCAGCGCGCGGACCAGTGCAATGTTGTGTTCCATTGTCATGAAGGTCTTGCGGCTGTTGCCGCGGTTTATGGCAAATCCGAATACATGGTAGTCCAGATAACCGACCCCATAGTGCACAGCACAGTAGATCATATCCAGCAGGATCGTAATGCGTGGACGTCCCGACTCCCGATGGGTCTCGGAAAGGTTCTGCCACAGGCGCTTCAGGCTCATCCCGCGTAAGCGCCTGACCAATGTTTTTAGCCGTTCCATGGAGAATATACCCTCTTTCTTCGACAGATTCCCGATGATAGAAAGTATAATCCGCAAACTTTAATTGAAGCTAAAAACAGCCGTTCGGATTTTATGGGAAACGCAGGAACAATGGGAATTACAATATTGCGGTAAATCGCACCGAGCGCCCGTCAAGGCTTTTGGCGCTGATTTTCCCCCCGTGGGCCTCTACAATTGCCCGTGCGGTGGACAGTCCAATCCCATAGCCGCCCGTCTCGGAGTTGTGGGACGCATCCAGCCGGTAAAAACGCTCGAACAGCCGTTTTAAATTGCCGCGCGGAACCTCGTGAGTGGTATTCCAGACGGTGAGTACTTTATTTTTGCCCGAGGCGTTCAGGGTGAGAACGATCATCCCCCGGTCATCTGAGTACTTCATCGCATTGTCCAACAGCAGGGATACCAGCCGGCGGATAGCCTGTTCGTCACCATGATACGTCAGTTTGGGCTCGATATCCAGGCGGAAATCTTTCCCCAGAGCCTGCGCTAAGGATAAAAATGTCTCCGACTCCTCCGCAACGGCATCGGAAAGGGGGAAGTTTGTAAACACCAGCCTGGAGGGCTTTTCCTCCATGCGGGTGAGGAAGATGAGGCGTTCCGTCATCTCTGACAGGCGGTGGACCTGTTTTTTGATGCTGCGAGTCCAGTCGTTTTCTCCGCCCTCCATCTCCAGCACTTCCGTGTTGGCGTCGATGATGGTGAGAGGGGTCTTAATCTCGTGGCTGGCATCTGTAATAAATCTTTTTTGCTGTTCCATTGTGCGTGAGATGGGGCGGACCGCCAGTTTGGAGAAAAAAAGTACCAGTACAAACACCAGCAGTAGTCCACCCAGGCCGATTAATATGCTTGCAGCCAGGAAGGAATAAAAGGTGGAGAGCTCTTTGCTGCAATCCAAAAAGAGATACATTGTCCGGGCTTCTGTGACAACGGCACGATACCGGAAGTTTTCCCGGAATCCGGATGTGTGTCCACCTTCCAACAGGGCGCGGGCATATTCTTCCGCTTCGCCCGCAGATACGGCGGCGATTCGAGATGTATCCGTGGATACGGTATTTCCATCCCCATCAAAGATGACAGTAAAATAGCGGGTGTCAAACGGAGCCTCCGGAGAATCTTTGTAGTAACCGGAAATTTTGCGGGTCCCTACCTTCTTTTTCATCGGGTAAGTACCGCCGTTTTCCTCAATAACATGAAGGACTGTGTCGGCGTTTTGTCGGATATGATAGTAGTTGACCGCGTTGATGATGGCCAGGATTCCGCCAAGTACCACCAGGACAGAGACCATCGTGATTGCGATAAACCTATGCCGCAGCTGTTTGATCATTCATACCCCTCCAATGAATAACCCAGGTTGCGCGCTACGCGGATCTGTACGTGGGATCCCAGCATATGGAGCTTTTTACGCAGGCAGGAGATGTGCACCCAAACGACGTTTATCTCCGCCTCGCTGTCGTATCCCCAGATTTTCTCCATAAAGCGCTCTGCCGGAATTACGCATCCGGGATTTTCCATCATCATTTCAATCATCTGATATTCCCGGTTTGCCAGGCGAAGGGTCCCCTTTTCGGTGGAGAGCTCAAAGGAGGAACGGTTCAGCGTAAGATCGCCCACAGTGAGCACAGGGGCTCCGTTCCCGGACCGGCGTCGTGTCATGGCGCGGATTCGCGCCATCAATTCTCGGGAGGAAAAGGGCTTGGTCAAATAGTCGTCTGCGCCGCAGTCCAACCCCAAAACACGGTCATCAATCTCGGATTTGGCCGTCAGCAGCAGGACGGGCACATCATTCCCTGCTGCACGCAGCCGCTTTAAGACTTCAATTCCATCCACACGTGGCATCATGATGTCCAGAATAACGCCGTCATACATGCCGGTACCCAAATAATCCAGTGCATCCGCACCGTTATATACCGCATCTACGGAATAATTATTGTGCCTAAAAATAGTTACGAGCGCGTTGGAAAGTTCGCGCTCATCCTCTGCCAGCAACAGGCGCATGGTCACCGCCTCCTTCAAAAGCAGGATAGCACGGGTTCTTTAACTGAAATTAAAAAAATACTGTAAAAAAATAAAAAGGGCAGTCCGCCATTGGACTGCCGCCAAAATATTTACGCTTCATTTTTCTGGGATTCCATCTTCAGGTACGCGTTAATGAATCCGTCCAGATCGCCGTCCATCACAGCGTTGATGTTGCCGTTCTCAAAGCCGGTGCGGTGATCCTTGACAAGGGTATAGGGCATGAACACGTAGGAGCGGATCTGGCTGCCCCAGGCAATCTCCTTCTGGACGCCCTTGATGTCCTCAATCTTTTCCAGATGTTCTCGCTCCTTGATCTCCACCAGCTTGGATTTGAGCATGCGCATAGCGACCTCGCGGTTCTGGTGCTGGCTGCGCTCTACCTGGCAGGCGACAACGATGCCGGTGGGGATATGGGTGATACGCACAGCGGAGGAGGTCTTGTTGACTTTCTGCCCACCCGCGCCGCTGGAGCGGTAGGCCGTGATCTCAATATCGTCGGGGTTGATCTCCACATCCGTGTTGTCGTCAATCTCCGGCATAACCTCCAGTGAGGCAAAGGAGGTGTGGCGGCGGCCTGAAGAATCAAAAGGAGAGACGCGCACCAGGCGGTGAACCCCCATCTCGCTCTTCAGATATCCGTAGGCATTTTCGCCTTCAATCAGCACGACGGCGGATTTGAGGCCGGCCTCTTCCCCATCCAGGAAGTCGATCGTAGTGGCCTTAAAGCCGTGGCGCTCTGCCCAGCGGTTGTACATCCGGTACAGCATGGAGACCCAGTCCTGCGCCTCGGTGCCGCCGGCACCCGCGTGAAAGGTGAGGATGGCGTTGTTGGCATCATATTCCCCGGAGAGGAGCGTGACCAGCGTCTCCGACTTGATGCGTTCCTGAATATCCGTAACGCTTGCACGGCACTCGGGGAGCAGCTCGGGATCCTCCTCCTCGTTGGAGAGTTCGATCATCATCAGCGCATCGTCAAAGTCGGCGCACAGTTTTTCGTACATCCCCACCTTGTCCTTCAGTCGGCTGGTCTTTTGGAGTACTTTTTGGGAGTTCTCCAGATCGTCCCAAAAGCCCTCTTTGGCAGCCTCGGCCTCCAGCTCGGCAATCTCTTTCTTTTTATCCGCAATATCCAGCGCGTCGCCCAAGTCGTCCAAGGCCTTTTTTTCATTCAGCAGCTCCAATCGGAGCTCCTCAAATTGAAGCATAAGCTTTCTCCTTCAATCAATTCATATTGTGCTTATTATACCGGATCACAGCCCAAATGTAAAGGGCGGGGAACAGAACGAGACCGCGGGACACAGAATCCCACGGCCTGCGTGTGAAAACCAATTTTTGTGCTTACAGCACGTAGATGCGCACCATCCGTGAGCCCCACTGGTAGCACTCGGAGAGCGTATTCATATACAGGTCGACCGTAAAATGGCCTTGCCCGGCGAATCCACCCGTGTCGGCGGCAATGCAGTAGCCGTACACATAACTGCCGTCCAGCGAGACAATATACAGCTCCGTACCATAGGGGATCTGATTGGGGTCTACGGCAATATAGCCTGGCTGTGCCACCTTGCCGGTAGCTGTATGCCCGCCGCCCGTATAGGCGGCTGCGCGGCCCTCGATGATATCCCTGTAGTTGGTGGGCTGGCCGTTCTCGTCAAACTGGATCCAGTCCGGCGTTGCAAATCCGGAAATTGGCGTGTTGGTCTTGAGCTTGATATCGGCATATTTCTTTTTTGTGCCGATAAGTTTTACCTCATTGACAGGGGACTCGAGAATCTCTTCGGAGATTACAGTGCTCTCCGAAACGGCGCCATCGACCAGCTTGTCGCGGTAGACAACATTGCGGACCCCGTCCTTACCCTGTGTCTCGATCTCTGTCTCGCCCTCATAGAGGCTGTCGGTTTTTTGTTCAATTGTTTCGTATGGAACCGCCTCATTCTCCACGGCGCGCTCCCTGTACGTGACCCGGCCCACGGTGATCGACATACCACTGGTCAGCGGAGTGTTGACGGCCGGGGAGGTCTCGTCGTTTTCACCCAGTGCGATCCCCGCGCTTTGGAGCGCGTCCGCAACGGTGTCGCCCTGCACGTCGTAGGTAGCGGTCTTGCCATCTGCTGTAATCGTGACGTTATGGCCGTACAGGATGCGGATCTGCATCCCCTCGGTGAGGGGGGCGTCCGCCCGGCAGTCAAGATTGTCCCGGTCGGACAGTTCAATGCCGGCCGCAGCGACAGCATCGGCGGCGGTGCCAGCCGTGCGCACGGCAACGGGTGCGCCCTTATTGATAACGGTCACGTTGTGGACGCGGCTGATGACGATTTTACTGCCGTCCTTTCCGGTAAAGGCGGAAGTGTCCAGCCGGTCCTCTGTTGTGAATTCGATATTAAATTGTTCCAGGATATCCTCTGCATTGGTTTTCACGGTTCTGACTTCCTGTGTAACGCCATCGTCAACGATTTCCACCGAGTAGGTGACGTTGACTGCCGCGAACGCAGTCCCTGCACTGAATACCGCAAGTGCAATTATTGCCAGCAGGCGCGTGCGCAGCGGACGTGCAAGGTCCGCCATCTTGTGTAAACGTTCTGACATGAAATTCTCCTTTTCCAAAACGCAGATCCCGGTATTGAACCGGCGCTCCGCCATCTGAAATTGCGGATTCCAGCTTCCCGAAACCCGACGTTGCCCATTATATTTGCAACTTTTGAAGTTGTCAAATAAAAAAACGAATTCAATTTATACAAGTTGCACAACTGTTTGGACATTTGTTCGAGCTTTTACCCGGATGAACCTGCGTTTTTCCCTTTTTATGCCATTAATGTACCCCGCTTTTTTGTGAAAATTCGAAAAAGTTACATAATGGTTACAAATAGGTGACAAAAAGTATCGTCAAAGGGCGGCTGCATTCCCCTTTGACAGACGGTAAAGCGCGTGTTCTCAACACTTTTCGGGCACAAAAAAATGACGAAGCGGCGCGTATTTTGCCGCTTCGTCGGACAAATTTTATTCCATCGAATCAGAGCAGAACGGCGGTAACAAACAGGGCAATCAGTCCCAGCAACAGACCGATAACCGCCAGCGCTGCCCAAACCAGCAAACCGGCCAGGCAGGACTTAGCTGTCGCCGGTCGGTCTGTCTGCCATTTCAGGTACAGGAACAATCCCACTAAGGGGATGCAAAACGCGAGAAAGGACCAAATAAATCCGCCGTCGTCACTGGGATTAGCCGTCTGGGCGGAATCCCGCCCGGGGCCGTCCGTTTCAGAGCCAGCGCCAGGATCCAGCCGCGCTCCACACTGGATACAGAACAGGGCATCTGCTGCGGCCTTGGCGCCGCATTTTACACAGAACATTTTCAATTCTCCTCCCTGGTGCATGGGAGAACCATGCGAACATCCGGCTCAGGCACGACAGGTATACCGGATTATTCTGTTTGGATCCGAGCCGGAACAGTTGGATTTTTAGAACAGGCCAGCTGTCAGCCCCATGCTCAAATAGTAAGGCACTGCGCTGAAGACAAACGTAGTCAGAAGAACTGACACAATTGAAAGGACAACCTCTATTATTACACCTACAAGCGCACCAATTCCGCACGCTTTGGCCGTATTGGGCCGTTCAGTCCGCCAGACCAGGTACAGGATCAAGCCCACAATTGGGATCAGGAAGCCAAGCCCGCCCCACAGGCATCCGCCGCGATCCTCGGGCGCCGGCTGCTGGTAGTATGGCTGCTGATAATAGGGGGGCTGCTGATACCCTCCGTTTGTATAGTCCGGCTCTGTTCCCTGAGCTGTAAGAGGCGCCCCGCAGTTCGGGCAGAAGCGCGCCGATGCGTCGTTGACGACAGTTCCGCAATTTTGACAAATCATAAAAGTAAACACCGCCTTATCCACAAGATTCAGTAGTTTGATCTACCACTATCATACCATATCTATCACCAGCCGTCTATACCGCTTTTCATCATGGCGCCGGTTATTTTTTCGCATATCCCGTCATATTCCGTCTCGAGCCCGGCGATCAACTGTTTGGTCTGCTCGCGCTGCGTGTTGCCATCCACCGGGCACCGGCTCTTGACAACCGGCAGGCCGATCCGCTTCACCGCCGCCGTGATCTCGCGCTCCCGCAGGAGGATCAGCGGCCGGATTATGGTCAGATCCTTACGGCTCATATATGTCACAGGGGCGAAACAGCCTATCCTTCCGCCTTTGATTAAATTCATCAAAAAGGTCTCCGCCGCATCGTCCATGTGGTGGCCGAGCGCAACCTTATTGCAGCCGTTTTCCTTAGCCAGATCGTCGAGCGCACCGCGCCGCATTCGGGAACACAGGCTGCACGGATTTTTCTCCTTCCGGATATCAAAAATCACATGTGCCAGTTGGGTTCTTTTGACAACATACGGCACCCGCTTTTCGTCACAAAAGGACTGCAATTTGGTATAATCCGTTTCCTTATTATTATAACAAGGATCCAGGGAGAGGGCGACAAGCTCAAACGGGTGTGGAAAATAGCGTTGAATTTCACATAATCCGGCCAGCAGGGCGCCTGAGACGCCCACGGCGATCCGGTCCCCGGGGGCGATCATATGGTACTTTTCAATAGCGGCGCGCATACTGCCGGCAAGTTTCTGCATGGGAAGAGCCCTCCCGCCTATGGATTTCACCTTTATTCTATCCGATTTTTGGGCCGTTGTAAAGAAAAATAGAAGATTAGATTTTGGCATGATTAACGGAGAATAGCAGAGAATAAAGGAGATTATATTTTATAAATTAAAAAATTGGGGAAAACCCATTGACTTTTTGAATGCGATATGCTATGATCTATGCTGTTGCAGATTGAGACACGATCGAATTCTAATTTAAGGAGGAAGTTCAGTATGTCAACGTATATGCCCAAGGCGGGCGATATCACCCGCGATTGGTACGTGATTGACGCAGCGGGCAAGCCGCTCGGCCGCGTCGCCGCTGAAGCCGCCAGGCTGCTCCGCGGCAAGCATAAGCCCACGTTCGCCCCCCATGCGGACTGTGGGGATCATGTGATTATTATCAATGCCGCTCAGGCTGTCCTCACCGGCAGCAAGCTGGATAAGAAGATGTATTATCATCACACCGGCTACA
>USLQ01000006.1 GCA_900555545.1 uncultured Oscillospiraceae bacterium
CCGGCAGGATCAGCTATATGCTGCAAAAAGATCTGTTGCTCCCCTACCGAACAGTGGTGGATAATGTCGCCCTCCCCCTGATCGTCAAGGGCATCCCCAAAAAAGAGGCGCGCGCCCGCGCCGGGGATCTCTTTGCCCAGTTTGGGCTGGACGGCACACAGAAAAAGTACCCGCACCAGCTCTCCGGCGGGATGCGTCAGCGTGCAGCCCTGTTGCGCACCTATCTGGCCTCCGACGGGGTGGCGCTGCTCGACGAGCCGTTCAGTGCACTGGATACGATCACCAAGGGCGCCATGCATGAATGGTATTTGAATATTATGGAGAAGATCGACCTGTCTACCATCTTTATTACACATGACATGGACGAGTCCGTCAAGCTCTCCGACCGGATCTACATCCTCTCGGGCAAGCCGGGCAAAATCACAGCGGAGATCACAGTCGATGTCCCACGGCCGCGGCCGCACGACTTTGACCTGACGCCGGAATTCCTCGACTATAAGCGCCAGATCGCCCAGAATTTAATTCTGTAAAATCCATGCGCACAGACGTACTGGTCTGTGCGCCTTTTATTTTTCCACCAATCTACAACAAATGGTGCAAAACAAGCGGACGCATTTAACTGGCTACCGCGCCATGCAGAAACACCCCTCTCCAGACAAAAATGATGAGGTTAAATTTTGCGCAGTCGGCGGATTATCCCTTAGATCAGGAATAAATTCATCATCAATCCCCAAAATACACATAATTAAAATGTTATTTGTTGAAACATATTTTACATTATGATATACTTTCCCCGGAGGGAGGGATTACCATGCTGAAAAAGATTGTCGCAGGACTATGCGCTGCCGGAATCGTGATCTCCTGCGTAGTATGCTGCGGCGTAGACGCCGCGCGTGGGCTGGATGGTCCGCTGTTTTTCCACCACTATATCACCTATAATGTCAGGGCCGCCTATCGTGACGCCTCCGATAACACCCATACATACATCAATCCGTTCACCCCACAGGACACGCCGCCCGGCGGTTGGATTGGCATTGCCGCCGCAATCAACACACGCCATACGCTGTCCATTCAAAGTGCCACGATGGATCTGGGGGAACTCGGCGTATACACGCTTTCCTATAACCCCTATCCCGGTGTAGATAGCTGCTATGATCTGAGCAACATCGATGCCCCCGCCAATCCCATCGCGGATGTGCGGTTTAAAATGGGCGTCGCACCGCTCTCCTTTTCGCCGGAGGATCTGGAACGGCTGGCCGGTTCTTTGACCGATCCGGTCATTGTCGAACGGCTCACCATTGCCTATATGTATGACGGGGAGTCCTGCACCCAGGAGGTTCCTATCGGCAAGATCACGCTGTACAACGGCGATTTTGCACAGGACAGCGGCATCACGCCAAATAAATACGGCATGGGATTTTCCAGTGGTGGAAGTGGAAACATATACTGTCCGGACTCCTTTAACGTCACACTTGAACTGAATCCGGGCTACCAGCTGGTCCGCTGGGAGATCCCATACGCAGAGGAACTTAGCAACTTTGTCTCCACCCAGACCGAATACTCTGAAACAGCTACCCAACTGTCTGTTGATGTCCACTACGAGAAACCTGGCCTATGCTATTTTCAGATTGAGCCAATCCTGTCGGTGTCGGATCCGGCGGGGAATCCGGTCACCGTGTACGCTGACACTGTACTGTGCACCTACACGTATGAAGCCAAAAACGTCCTACATGAACTCAAAATGTTGAAGGGCGGTGCGACGCGATGAGGCGGTATCGCTGTGTGTTCTGGGGTCTTTTCCTGTGCTTCTTCCACCTGAACCTATGGGGAGTCGAGATCATCCCCGTCTCCCTTGCACTCGCAATTTTTACATTCGGGCTGTACGGGATCGCTGACCAGGCGGGCAACCGTCAGGTTCTGCTGGCTGCCAAGCTCGCGCTGGCCGGCACAATTCTGCGCGCTGTGGGCTCCGCCGCCCTGATGATCGCTGCGGAGCTCTACCGCCAACTCCCCAGCTTCACCCAGTATATCCTGTTTTCCCTGACCAACCTGTTCCTGATGCTGGCGGTGTGGAATCTGCTGGCCGGGATGCGTGCAATCTTCAAACCGCTCGGGGAGCATCCGGAGACTGCGGAGTGGGCTGTCTCCTGTGGCCACGGCATGGTGGCTGCGCCCATTCTCTTTGCACTGCCGGTCCTCCTATATGGAATCCTAATGAACTTGCCCTTCTCCGGCTATGGCGACGCAGAGAACGCCATGATGGCTGTGGTGTGTGGCAACCTGATCCCCGGGATCTATTCGATGTATCTGATCACTCGGTACAAACGCTATTTAAGTCTGGTAGGCCAGGAGGAAATCAACCAAAGCGATCAGCAGACAACTGTATAAATGATCCTGAAACGGGCGCTTGGCGTCCGTTTTAATTTTGGCAAAAATGTCCGCGCTTTGTAAACTTTCTGATTCCGTTTGAAAATATCCCACGCCTATGGTAAAATATTTTTATACACATGCCCCATCATTGGGAATATAGCAAAGATTAGGAGGCATTGCTTTGAACGACAGCGATCAGAAAAAGAAGCCCGATTCCGCCGGTGAGTCTCAAGAGGGGCTCAATCAGGAACTCGAGCAACTGCGAGATCTCTTCCAGCAGGAGCTGGATCATCAGACACAGGCCGCACAGGAGGCGGATCAGGCCAAAACAGAAGATGATTCAGAAGAAGCCGGAGATGGCAGCGGTATCAGCGATTGGGATCATCTGGTGACGGTGGGCGACACACCGGTCATGATCGAGGAAGAATCCCTGGAGGAAGCCGAACCGTCGGATAACCCCAACAGTGAGGACGAGGAACCGTTTGACGAAAACCTATGCTACTGCTGCCAAAAAAATCTACGCAATTTGGAGCGCGGCGAAGACTACCTGTACTGCGAGGAGTGCCGCGAAAAAATGAAGCACCGTCCCATCCGCTGGTACATGATTCCTGTTATTCTGCTGGTCATCGCGGCAGTGGCGCTGTCCGGTTATACCATGCGGGGCGTCGTATCCGATTACGCTGACCAGGCGGCCGCACACAAGTTGATCCTGCAAAACCACCCGGTGGAAGGGCTCAACCAGTATTTTGAGCTGTATAATGCGGGCGTCTCCAGCAAGCCGATGGTCAAGCAGATGATCCGCACCCTCTGGGAGTTTGGCTATATCCAGAACGTTCAGTCTCTTTTATCCTCATTTTCATCGGATGAGATTGAATCGGATCGCACACTTTCTAAAATCAACGACAAGCTCGCTGCATTCAACACCACAGCGGATGCCGCCTACGCTATTATTGCCGACTATGAGACAAAGCCGGCTGCCGAAATTCCGTACGATGATTTGATGGCGCAGTTCGAGGCGCTGCTCAGTGGCCAGGCCGTCAGTGACGCCACCGACACCACCGGGGAGGCTGTGTCACCCGACGACTACGATCCGATGATCGTATATTACTACGAATTCTATCTGGCTAAGATTTGCGGCAAGGATGCGCAGACCCAACTGGAATATCTGAACAAGATGAAGGAGTCCGGCAGTTCCGACTACCAATGGCTTTACTATCCCGAAATGGCCAGGTGTTTGGGGGAGACCGGCGATTATGAGCAGGCTTTCGCACTGTGCGACGAGATGCTCAAGGATAATCTGGATGACGCCAACGCCTACGCCACAAGGGCTGCTCTCTACCGCAGGCAGCAGAATTACGACGCCGCCCTAAAGGAGATTGCCGCGGGCCTTGAAGTTAGTGCGGACAATCCGGAACTGCTCCGCCAGCGTGCGATCGTCTATCTGCTTCAGGGGGATACCGCCAATGCCAAGACAGATGCCGAGGCCGCCTTTAACACTAGCGCGACTGTAAATACAAGTAATGTTCTGGCTGTTGTCTGTCACGCCATCGGGGACACCTCCGGATTTGAAGAGGTCGTCTCCTTCCTAAAGAGCTATGACACCCAGCTCTCCGACCGGGCACAGTCCTATGTAAATGGCGAGATCACGCTGGAACAATTATTCCTTGAAGGGAGCGCTGACGTCTCATGATTATCGGATATATCGTAAAGCTCTTAACCTTTCCCGGTGCATTGATGCATGCCCTGTGGGAACACCTGCTCTGCCGGATTTTCGGCACACCGATCGAGGATCCGCGCTACCTGCGCGCCGACGAGATGTGCGGCCATATCGAGCACGAGGTAGAACCTTCAACCGCTAAACGCTTTTTCACCTGCCTGCTCCCGTTCCTGTTCAACCTGGTAATCGGTTTGGTGTTGGCGTTCCCGGCCGCCGCCGGCCTGTTCTGGAATGGTCTGACAGGCACAGATGCCCTCCTGAGCGCGATCCTGCTGTGGCTGGGGATTTCCATGCTCACGGATGTATTCCCCAGTGTGGAGGATGCACTGATGCTCTGGGATGCGATCTATCATCGGGATGGTGGAATCCATTTGGTGGGCAAAATCCTGCTCGCGCCGTTTGCCGCCGTATTCTATGCGGGTTCCTACCTGGACCAGTGGGGCGTCACGCTTGTAACAGGTGTTTTGACAGGAGTTCTGCTCCCCTTTGTAGGTTATCTCTTTGTCTGAGAATCCCAATCCCTTTTCGCCCTGCCCCAGACCGGTGCGGGGCGAAAGTTCTTTTCATATCCATCTTGTGAGAGGAAGAAAAACTATGAAAATCGCCATTATCACCCAAAACAAAGCAGATGCCGACCGCGTTTTCCCGCCGGAAATCCGTATGCAGATACAGTCTTTTGGCGAACTGTGTCCCACAGTCCTCTGCCGAAAAAACCTAAAGGACTACCGTGACTTTTTGCGCGAATGCGAGGTACTCTTTTCCACTTGGGGAATGGAACACTTTTCCACAGCGGAAATTCAAGAGTTCTTCCCAAAGGTTCGCCATTTATACTATGCCGCCGGCAGTGTGCAGGGGTTTGCTCGGGAATTCCTGGAGTGCGGCGTCCGCGTGTTCAGCGCCTGGCGTGCCAACGCCGTCCCTGTGGCCGAGTACACGGCGGCTCAGATCATCCTGGCGGCCAAGGGATAATTCATGGCCCAGCGCCGGTGCAAGCGGGGATTTTATCCGGCCAACCGCCAGGCACAGCACCATATGGGAAATTATCACGCCACCATTGGGATCGTGGGGGCAGGTGCCATTGGCAGTATGGTCTGCCAAAAACTGCGCGCTGTGGAATGCACCGTCCTGTGCTGCGACCCCTTTATCACGATGGAACGCGCAAAGGAACTTGGCGTGGAGAAGGTAGAGATTGCCGAACTGTTTGAGCGGTCGGATGTAATCTCCAACCACTTGGCCAACAAAGATGAACTGGCTGGCTTTTATCACTATGGGCTATTCCAAAAGATGAAGCCTTATGCGACCTTTATCAACACCGGGCGCGGCCGTCAGGTGATCAACCGGGATTTGAACCGCATCCTGCGGGAGCGAAAGGATCTGACAGCTGTGCTCGACGTCACTGATCCGGAGCCCCTTCCCCCTTTTTCGCCTCTGCGCCGGCGCAAAAATCTTTTCCTGACCCCGCACATCGCCGGGAGTACAGGGCGTGAGGTAGAACGCATGGCCGCCTACATGATTGATGAACTATCTCGCCTGAGCAACGGGGAACCGCCTCAGCATGAGGTACTCACGGAAATGCTCGCCACCATGGCATAGGGAGGGATTTTGATGACTGGACTGACAAGCGTCACATTCCGAAAAAAGACACCGGAGGAGGTCCTCCGTCTTGCAGTGGAAACCGGGCTGGAGATGATCGAGTGGGGCGGAGACTGTCACGTCACCAATCCACGGGAAGCTGCGCACATGCGTGTGCTGTGTGCCAATCAGGGGATCGCCACCCCCTCCTTTGGCAGTTATTTTACCATTGGCCGTGATGATGAGGACAAATTGAAGCACGTGAGCGAAACAGCCTGTGCCCTGGGGGCAAAGACAGTCCGCGTCTGGCTTGGGACTAAGGGAAGCCGGGATACAGATCCCAGCGAATATCAGGCGCTGGTGGACCAAACAGTTTGGGCCGCCGGTATCGCCGCGTCATATGGGTTGGAGCTCGCCTTTGAGTTCCACCGCCGCACCTATAACGATACCGGGACCAGCTGTCTGAAAATACTGGACAGCTGCGGCCAAGGCAATCTGACCACGTATTGGCAGCCCTTTTTTGAGGGGCGGGATACCGAACATTTAAATGTCATCCTCTCCCGTATCCGGAATGTACATGTGTTCTACTGGAATGCATCCGGCAGGCGTTACCGCCTGAAAAGGGGAACCACTCCATGGAGTGGATGGATCCAAACGTTGAAATCTGCCGGGTTCTCCGGGGACTACATCCTGGAGTTTTGCCGGCATGACAGTGCACGTGTTTTTAAAAAAGACGCAGCTCTTTTGCGCGCATGGACTGAATGACAAGCAGGTTGCTCTTTTGACCACACAGGAACGGCCCCGGGAATTCCCCCGGGGCCGTTCCACGCTCAATCCATTACACCCGCTGTTTTAAGTCATTGGCGGCCATTGAATCAATGTCCCTAAAAATTTCACTGATCCAGCATCGCCATAAACTCCTCGCCGGAAATCGTCTCTTTCTCCAGCAGATATTCCGCCAAACGGTGCAGCTGTTCTTCGTTCTCCTTCAAAATGCTGAGCGCTTTTGCATGGGCCTCTTTTACGATGTTCACTACACGTGCATCAATTTTAGATGCAGTATCTGATGAGCAGGCCAGTGAGGAATCCCCTCCCAAATACTGATTTTGAACCGTTTCCAGGGCAACCATGTCAAACTCATCCGTCATCCCATAGCGAGTAATCAGGGCACGGGCCAGTTTGGTTGCCTGCTCGATATCGTTGGAGGCGCCCGTCGTTATATTATCCGGGCCAAACACAAGCTCCTCCGCGCTGCGGCCACCCGTCAGTGTGGTGATTTTATTCAGCAGTTCTGCGCGGCTCATCAGCATATGTTCACCCTCATCCACCTGCATGGTGTATCCCAACGCTCCAGAGGTACGCGGGATGATGGTAATCTTGGTAACCGGCGCCGAATTTGTCTGACGTGCTGCCACCAGCGCATGGCCGACCTCGTGATAGGCGACAATCTTTTTCTCCTGCGGTGAAATGACGGCATTCTTACGCTGCGCCCCGGCGATCACCGTCTCCACACTCTCCTCCAGATCCTCCTGGCGGACACAATCGCGGCCCTCTCTTACGGCGCGCAGCGCTGCCTCGTTGATAATATTGGCCAGCTCCGCACCGGAGGCGCCTGCCGTTGCACGTGCAATGATATCCCAGTCGATTCCGTCCGCGATGTGGACGTCCTTAGAGTGAACCTTCAGGATGGCCTTGCGCCCGGCCAGGTCTGGCAACTCCACTGGCACGCGCCGGTCAAATCGTCCGGGGCGCAGCAGGGCGGGATCCAAGCTCTCGGGGCGGTTTGTCGCCGCCAGAAGGACAACGCCGCGGCGCCCGTCAAAGCCATCCATCTCCGCAAGAAGCTGATTAAGCGTTTGCTCCCGCTCATCATTGCCACCCATACCACCTGAATTGCGCTTTTGGCCGATGGCATCGATCTCATCGATAAAGACGATACAGGGCGCTTTCTCGTTTGCCTGCTTGAACAGATCCCGAACCTTAGCGGCCCCCATGCCTACAAACATCTCCACAAATTCGCTACCCGAAATGGAAAAGAACGGCACGCCTGCCTCCCCTGCCACCGCTTTGGCCAGTAGGGTTTTTCCGGTACCGGGCGGTCCGACGAGCAATACTCCCTTAGGAATCTTGGCGCCGATCTGGTCATACTTCTTAGGCTCGTGCAAAAAATCCACGATCTCCATCAGGGATTCTTTGGCCTCATCCTGGCCAGCCACATTTTCAAAGGTGACACCTGTCTGCGCATCTGCCACATATACCTTAGCACCCGATTTGCCAAAGGACATGGCGTTACCCATTCCGCCCGGGAGTTGGTCTTTCATGCGCTTTTTCATCCAGTGATAGGAGAGTTCCCCGATCAGGAAGAAGAAGATAACCGGCAAAATCCACGTGAGCAAAAAGCTGAGCAGCGGATTTGTCTGCGTGGGGATTGATGCGGAAAATTTAATATCCGGATGCTCCTGTAACTGCTGGAGCAGGCGCTGGCCGTCGTCCGGCCAGATCCCCGTCTTATAGTATTTTGCCTCTTGATCCGTACCGCAGACAAATACAAACTCACCGTTATATTCGTCATAGGCAACTTCTGTCACCTGATTTTGATCGATCATATCCAGAAACTCGTCATATCCGACCTCTGTCACGGTCGGCTGCATCATCGAGGGGAAGAGGAACACATTGAGCAACATGATAATTATCCCGGCAATGATCGCATAAAAGATAAATGGGCGTTTGGGCGGTACTTGCGTTTTATTTTCTACTTCTTGCATAATCAATCACCTTTTCTTATCAGATTTATTCAGTCCTACATCCGATTTGGGCTCTGAAATCTGTGCCATCGCCTTTTTGAACTGGAAGGCAAACAGAATCGCGGTGAATGTCACCGCCATAAAATCCGCGATTGGTTCGGCCATGTAGACGGCCGTAGTCTGATTTGCGGTAAAAATTAGCGGCAGCACATAGATCAACGGGATCAGCAGGATGAACTTGCGCATGACAGCCACCAGAATAGATGCCTTGGCATTCCCCAGGGAGGTAAACGTCATTTGGCAGGCAATTTGAATGCCAAACAGCAACAGGCACGCCATATAGATCCGCAGGGTCGTACGTGTAAATTCAAGCAGCTGCGGCTCCGACGTAAACATCGCCGCAAACGCCTGCGGAAAAATCATGACACATAACCACAGCAGCGTAGAATAGACCAGGCTCGCCTTGAGCAGCAGGCGGAAGGCTGCGCGCACCCGTTCCGGATTCCGTGCGCCGTAGTTGTAACTGATAATCGGCTGCGCGCCCTGTCCGAGGCCCTGGAGCGGCAACATGGCAAACTGCATGACGCTTGTTAGGATCGTCATCGCGCCGACGGCGATATCACCGCCGTACTTGAGCAGGGACGAGTTAAAGCAGATGGAGATCACGCTCTCGCTCGCCTGCATGATAAACACCGAAAGGCCCAGTGCCATCATTGGAAAAAGAAGCTTTGCCCTGAGGCGCATCTGGCGGGCGCGCAGGCGCAGGTGCGTCTTTTTACCAAATAGGAACGCTAAAACCCAGATACAGGACATCGCCTGTGAAAGGATCGTGGCCAGTGCCGCCCCGCGAACGCCCATATCAAACCCAAAAATAAAAATCGGATCCAGAATAATATTGGCAACTGCACCAATCAGCACGGAGAGCATCCCTGTTTTAGCAAAGCCCTGTGCCGTGATAAAGGCGTTCATCCCAAGCGTCATCTGAACGAAAATCGTACCGATTGAGTAGATATTCATATAGCTGACGGCGTATTCGATCGTGTTTTCGCTGGCGCCGAACGCCATCAGGAAATCACGGTTCCAGATCAATAGAATCGCTGTGAGCACAGCCGAAATCAGGATCTGAAGCACAAAGGCGTTCCCGAGCGTCTTTTCGGCGGAGTCGTAATCCTCCTTGCCCATGAAGATGGAGGCGCGCGGTGCACCGCCGTATCCTGCGAAGGCTGCAAACGCAGTCACGATCATGATCAACGGCATACACACCCCCACGCCCGTCAGCGCCATTGCACCGATCTCCGGAATATGCCCAATATAGATCCGATCCACAATGTTATAGAGCATATTGATAATTTGCGCCGCCACCGTCGGGAGCGCCAGCTTCCAAAGTAATTTGCCAACCGGTTGCGTTCCCAAAAATCCTTTTTCCTCATTCATGGCGCACACCGCCTTCCAAAGCCTTTTGCACATTCTCCGCAAGGCGGCGGTTCAGGTGGGAAAACATCTGCAAATCCTCCGGCTGAAAACCATCAAAAATCTGTTGAATAAATTCCCCGCGTACCTGCTGTATCTCCGTGATGATCGGCTCCGCCTCCGGGCGCAGATACAGGTGCATCCGGCGCCGGTCTGCGGAGTCCTGCTCACGCCGGAGCACGGAACGTTGGATTAAATTTTCCGCCGCAATGGATACGTTGCCTTTGGACAGCATACGGAACTCAGCAATATCCCCGACCGTATCCCGGCCAGGATTGTTATACAGAAAGCTGATCACATCCGCCTCTATCTGTGCCAGATGATAGTGCTCACAGACAGGCCGTAGCATTTTTTCATACAGTTTTACGATCATCCGGATGGCCAACAGGACATCTGTAGCGCTTTCCATTCTATCCCACCTCTGATCAGTGTTATTAAAATAGTTCTTTATAAAACAATTCTACTCAAAACTAATAAAAAGTCAATTGCCTCCCCCTACTGTTTACAAAATGTTGATTTATTCTTAAAAAATGATCCGATATTCCCACATCCGCCCCACAAAAAACGGCCCGGCATCCTCAAAAGAAGATGCCGGGCCGGCTTTATGTTTTATTGGGTTCCTGAGTGGAAGATCACTTCTCCTCCGGAGCATAGAAGCTCTGCAGGCGTACGAGCTGATCGTACTTCTCCGTGGCGGACTCCTCTGCGCTCTCAAACAGCTTCTCTGCGCGGTCCGGGAAAGCACGGAGCAGGGAGTTATAGCGGACCTCGTTCATGATGAAGTCGCGATAGGCCTCTGTGGGAGCCTTGCTGTCCAGCGTGAACGGATTCTTACCCTCGGCCGCCAGCGCCGGGTTAAAGCGGAAGTTGTGCCAGTAGCCGGCCGCAACCGCACGCTTCTCCTCCGTCTGGCTGATACCCATACCACCCTTGATGCCGTGGTTGATGCACGGCGCATAGGCGATGATGATGGATGGGCCGTGATAGCTCTCCGCCTCGTGGAAGGCTTTCAGGCACTGGTTGTAATCCGCGCCCATGGCGACCTGTGCCACATAGACGTAGCCATAGCTCATGGCCATCTGGGCCAGATTCTTCTTCTTGACCACCTTACCGGCGGCGGCAAACTGTGCAACCGCGCCCGTGGGGGTGGACTTGGAGGCCTGTCCACCGGTGTTGGAGTAGACCTCGGTATCAAAGACAAGGATGTTGACATCCTGATTCTGAGCAATGACGTGGTCGAGTCCACCATAGCCAATATCATAGGCCCAACCGTCACCGCCGAAGATCCAAATGGACTTCTTTGCCAAGTAATCGGCATCGGCGAGCACCTTATCGGCCGCAACCTTCTCGTCGCCATTCAGTGCGGCGGTGGCGAGCACTGCGCGCAGGGCCGCGGAGGCATCCGCATTGGCATTGCCATCCTCATACGTATCCAGCCAAGCCTTTGCATCCGCCGCAACTTCTGCATTGCCGGAGGCAGCCAGGGTCTGGACATACTCCGACAGGCGTGCACGAATCTGGTTGTTGGCGAGCATCATACCATAGCCGTACTCGGCGTTGTCCTCAAACAGGGAGTTGGACCAAGCAGGGCCGTGGCCGTCCTTATTGACCGTGTAGGGTGTGCTCGGTGCGGAACCGCCCCAGATGGAGGAGCATCCCGTCGCATTGGCGATGTACATCCTGTCGCCAAAGAGCTGGGTTGCCAACTTGGCATACGGGGTCTCGCCGCAGCCGGCGCAGGCGCCGGAGAACTCGAGCAGCGGGGTGCGGAACTGGCTGCCCTTGACCGTAGTGGGCTTGAACTTCTCCGCGACCTCCTTCTTCTGCGGGAGGGAGTGTGCATAGTTGAAATTGACCTGCTGCTCAAACTGTGTCTCCGCCGGCTTCATGACAAGAGCTTTGTTGCCCTTCATACCGGGGCAGACATTGGCACAGGAGCCGCAGCCTGTGCAGTCATAAGCGGAGATCTGCATGCCAAACTGCATGCCCGGGACGCCCGTCATCGGCTTGGACTTCAGGCCCTCCGGCGCGTTCTTGAGCTCCTCTTCCGTGAATGCAAACGGACGGATGACCGCATGCGGGCAGACATAGGAGCAGAAGTTACACTGGATGCAGTTTTCCGGGATCCAGCAGGGAATATCGACGGCGATACCGCGCTTCTCAAAAGCTGCGGAACCCTGCGGGAACGTACCATCCGCCGCATCTTCAAATGCGGATACCGGCAGCGTGTCGCCCAACTGAGCGTTTGCCGGACGCAGGATGTTCTCGACGAACTTCTTCATCTCCGGGCGATCGGTCTCGACCGGCTCAACCTTGGCCTCGCCGCTCGCATTTGCCCACTCAGCCGGGACGTCAACCTTCTTGACATCGGCGACGCCGCGGTCAATCGCGGAGTGGTTCATGGCGACGATCTTCTCGCCCTTCTTGCCGTAGGAACGGGTGGCGGCCTCTTTCATCAGGCGAACGGCATCATCGACGGGGATGATCTCGGTCAGTTTGAAGAATGCGGCCTGAAGGATCGTGTTGACACGGCCGCCCAAGCCCAGTTCCTTGGCGATGTGGGTGGCATCGATGGTGTAGAACTTGATATCGTTCTCGGCAATGAATTTCTTCATAGAAGCTGGCAGGTTGGCGTCGAGCTCAGCAGCATCCCAGGAGCAGTTGAGCAGGAAAGTTCCGCCCTGCTTCAGATCCTCAACCATCTTATACTTATCCACATAAGACGGATTGTGGCAGGCGACAAAGTCCGCCTTGTTGATCAGGTAGGTGGACTTGATCGGCTTCTTGCCAAAGCGCAGGTGGGATACCGTTACGCCGCCGGACTTTTTGGAGTCATAGGAGAAATAGCCCTGCGCATACATATCGGTATTGTCGCCGATAATCTTAATGGAGTTCTTGTTCGCACCGACCGTTCCGTCAGATCCCAAACCCCAGAATTTGCAGGAGTGCGTGCCCTCCGGGGTGGTGTTCGGGTTCTCCTTGACCGGCAGGGAGAGATGCGTAACATCGTCCTCAATGGCGAGGGTGAAGCGATGCTTGGGCTCGGCCTGCTCCATGTTGCGGTAAACGGAGATGATGTGGCCGGGGTTCGTATCCTTGGAGCCGAGGCCGTAACGGCCGCCGTACACCGGGACATTCTCGAACTTGGAGCCCTTGAGTGCGGCGACCACATCCAGGTACAGCGGCTCGCCCAGGGAGCCGGGCTCCTTGGTGCGGTCGAGCACGGAGATCTTTTTGACCGTATCCGGGATCACGCTGAGCAGGTGCTTGACAGAGAACGGACGGTACAGGTGCACCTTGACAAGGCCGACCTTGCCGCCGTTCGCGTTGAGGTAATCAATTGTCTCCTCAATCGTATCGCACACGGAGCCCATGGCCACGATGATATTCTCGGCATCCGGGGCGCCATAGTAGTTGAACAGTTTATAGTCCGTACCGATGCGGCGGTTGACTTCATTCATGTACGCTTCCGTAATGCCGACAATCTCGTCGTAATACGGGTTGCAGGCTTCGCGCGCCTGGAAGAAGATATCGGGGTTCTGAGCGGAACCGCGCAGCACCGGGTGTTCCGGGTTGAGGGCATGGCGGCGGAAGCGTTTGACTGCATCCCAGTCGAGCATCTCGCCGAGTTCATCATAATCCCAAATCTTGATCTTCTGGACCTCGTGAGAGGTGCGGAAGCCGTCAAAGAAGTGCAGGAACGGAACGCGGCCCTTAATGGTGGACAGGTGCGCCACCGCGCCGAGATCCATAACCTCCTGCGGGTTGTTGGAGCAGAGCATTGCATAACCCGTCTGGCGGCACGCATAGATATCGGAGTGATCGCCGAAGATGTTCAGTGCGTGGGTGGAGACACAGCGCGCAGATACGTTGATCACGCTTGGCAGCAATTCGCCCGCGATCTTATACATGTTCGGGATCATGAGCAACAGGCCCTGAGAAGCCGTGTAGGTGGTGGTCAGGGCACCTGCGGAAAGGGAGCCGTGCACAGCACCTGCCGCGCCCGCCTCGGACTGCATCTCCGC
>USLQ01000007.1 GCA_900555545.1 uncultured Oscillospiraceae bacterium
TTGCTTCCGAGTGTGGTGGACGGTCAGCACGCAGATACAGTGCTTATCTGCAAACTGCTTGAGCTTGCCCACGATCTCGTAGTCGCTGGCGTAGCTGTACGCTTCGCCGCCCACTTCCCGGATTTTCTGCATGGTATCAATGATAATGAGCTTGGTGTCAGGATGCTCCCGCATGAAATTCTCCAACTGCTCGTCCAAACCGTTCCCGATTTTTCCGGCAGCGGTGGCGAAGTGCAAATTGGGCGTGTCGTTCACGCCATACATCATAAACATCCGGTTCTGGATGCGCTGGAAGTCATCCTCCAACGCAAGGTAGAGGACGGTTCCTTGATGGACTTTGCACCCCCACAAGTCCTGCCCGGTGCTGACGTGGTAGGCAATCTGCGCAACCAGGAACGACTTGCCGATCTTGGGCGCGCCAGCGAGAAGGTACGCCCCTGAATGGAGCAAGTTTTCAATAATGGGCGGGCGACTTTTGTAGGCGGTCTGAAACAGTTCCGTCATGGTGAGCGTGTGCAGGTAGCGCGGGTCAGCCATACGCTGCATCTTACGGTACATTTCCTCCAAATTTTCCATTTCCCCATTGCCTTTTGCCTCCGAAGCGGGTATACTATTGCCAGAATCTTTTTGAATGGACTGCCCGGCATCTGCGCCAACAGATGCGTTGTGGGCGGTCTTTTCTTTTGCGTCAATTCCCATAGGCAGCTTCCTCCTGCATTCCGCTCATAATAGTTGCGATCATCTGGATCGTGTCCAGCAGCTCATCGTTCACGCCCTGTCCAGCCTCAATGCGCCGCAACTCGTCCAACACAGCGGCCAGTTCGTCCCGGAGGGCCTTATAGACCCTAGGGTTGCCCTGAACCACCACATCCCGTTCCAGCAGTCGCCGGGTGATGTAGTCCTGCTTTGTCAGGCCGGACAACTTGACGAAGATTTCCAGCTGCTCGTCCTCCTCCGGGGAGACCCGGAAGGCCACTGTTTTGTTCCGCCAGCGATTGTGGCGGTCAAGATTTTTCATAGACATTGTTTTAAGCTCCTTTCTCGGTTTTCAGCGAGTCCAACTTGTCAGCCATTTCTACTTGACGGGTGGGGAACAGATGAGCATAGCGGTAGGTGATGTCGATACTCTCATGCCCTACCCGTTCTGCGATTGCCAAAGCGGTAAATCCCATGTCAATCAGCAGGCTGATATGGCTATGTCTCAAATCGTGTATGCGAATGCGTTTTACCCCGGTTTCTTTACAGCCCCGATCCATCTCACGGTGGAGATAGTTTTTACTGACAGGGAAAATGCGGCTGTCCGGTTCCACACCGTAGAGTTGCTTGAGGTAGTCCTGTATCTCATCGCACAGAAATTGGGGCATCTGGATAACACGGTTACTCTTGGGCGTTTTAGGTGTGGTGATGACATCCTGTTTGTTGAGCCGCTGATAAGATTTGTTGATGGTAACGGTATGCTTCTCAAAGTCAAAGTCCGCTGGTGTCAGTGCCAACAGTTCGCCCTCCCGGATTCCGCACCAGTAAAGCATCTCAAAGGCATAAAAAGAAATGGGCTTATCCATCATCGCCTCGGAAAACCTGGTGTACTCCTCCCGCGTCCAAAACAGCATTTCCCGCCTTTCTTCTGTTCCCATATTTCCTGCCCTCTGTGCCGGATTGACTTGCAGGCCATAGTATCGGATTGCATGATTGAAAATTGCGCTTAACTGGTTATGAACCGTTTTCAGGTAGGTCTTGGATAGGGGTTTTCCGTGACAATCTGTAAGATTACGAATTTCATTCTGCCAGTCAATGATGTCCTTGGCCGTAATCTCCGACAGCTTCCGCTTGGCAAAGTAGGGCAGAATCTTCTTCTTGATGATGCTCTCTTTGGTGAGCCAGGTGTTGAGTTTCAGCTTGGGTTTGATGTCCTTCTCATATAGAGAAACAAAACTCTCAAAGGTCATATTTACATCGGCCTGTTTCTCCATCAGGAACTCCCGTTCCCAGGCCAAAGCCTCCTTTTTGGTTGCGAAACCGCGTTTAAGTTTCTGCTGACGCTCACCCCTCCAGTCCGTGTATCGGAACTGAACATACCAAGTTCCGTTGTCCTTATTTTTGAATGCGGCCATATTTAGCTCTCCTTTCTTTTCGTCTCAGTCCTCGTACCGTAGAACTTTTCATGAAAGAATTTCCGGTCAATCCGGCCAGCGATCGTGATGCAGCCAGTCTGTGCCAGCTCCTCATTCATTCGTTTAATGAGTTTATAAGCGTAGGGTTTAGATACTCCCAATTCCTCGGCTACTTCGTCCACACGCATAAAAATCTGTCCTGCCATACGCAAAAATACCTTCCTTTCCTTGTCGTAATCGTTTCTCGTTTGCCGTTTCACCCTTCAGACTCTGGCAGGCAACCCTTCCCGGCGCTGTGCCGTTTATTTTTCTCCTTGACACGCTCATATCGTCGCCTGTTTCCCCAGAGAAAGTATCTGTCGGACGGTCATTCAGTTTTGCTTCGTCTGAAATTCCCCCTCTCACTTTACAACGGACATTTTTTTGCCGTTTTGAGGGTATCCAATTTGTAAAATTTCTGTGACTTAAACTTATTTGCTTGTTCCATCCTCATTATACTAAGCATATTAGTTAAAGTCAAGTGGTTTGCAGAAAAACATTAAATAAATTTGTTTAGATTTCTCTTGACTATCCTAAGCATTTCTGCTATGCTAAATTTATCAAGTTCCAGATAGGAGTTGGCTGTTATGGCGATTGGAGAGCGGATTCAGTTCTTTCGTAAATTGCGTGGTATGACCCAAAAATATCTTGGCACACAAGTTGGTTTCCCGGAGAAGTCGGCTGATGTTCGCCTTGCTCAATATGAAACCGGAACAAGGACGCCAAAGGCCGATATGACCGCTGCACTGGCCAATATTCTGGATGTCTCGCCTCTGGCGCTGTCTGTACCGGACATAGATTCCTACCTTGGTCTGATGCACACCCTCTTTACTCTGGAAGATCGCTACGGCCTTAAAGTCTGCGAGTGTGATGGAGAAGTCCATCTCCGTGTAGATGTGTTTCAAGGCAAAGAGGCTGCTGAACTGAACCGCTCCCTGCTTGCCTGGCGTGAACAAGCCGCCAAATTGGAAGCGGGAGAGATCACCAGAGAGGAATACGACCGCTGGCGTTACCGCTACCCCGAATTTGATACAACCCGCATCTGGGCCAAGGTCATCCCGCAGGGCCTCAGCGATATGCTGGTAGATGAACTGAATAAGGACAAGGAGGATTGAAAATGTCCAATCAACTAATTAATGAGAATCAAGTAAAAGCGGCTATTGGCATAACAGATTGGCGGCATCTTTCAAAGGACAAACTGATGAATTTTATATCTATCCTGCCAGATGTTGATAATGAGGTTGCTATCAAAATAATCGAACAATTCCCGGAATTTTCCAAGAATTCGGTGGAAATGGTCAACATTATGCGAGATGTATGTAGTACAGCTTTGGAAGATGACAAACTAAGTACCGCACAAAGCGTAGAAGCATATAAGCAGGTGTTGGATGAATTAAGTTCTCTCCTCAAGAGAGAAGACATTTCCATCGAAGATCGAAAATACTTCGCCAACAAGATGATTGAAGTTGCAGATAAAATTGGTCTAAAAGATACAGAGGGCAAGACCTTTAAGGGAAAATTGCTCAATACCGTAGGTGGGGTTGTTCTTGGTGCATTACTGATTGGTGCAAGTGTTTTAGGCGTAAAGTACCTTGATACCAAAAACAACAATTTACTTAGACATTGAATATAAAAAAGGTCTAACCGACTTGCAAAAATCGGTTAGACCTTTTCTCTTGGATAAGTTTTTAATCTGCACCTGCAAACCACCCGTTACCTGCCAGAAAATCAGCAAGTATGGATTTGACGAGTGCTATCAATCTGCTATCAAATGGGGATTTCGAAAATCAAAAACTCAGTGTTTATGCGGATTTGCGGGCCCTCATATCCACTTTTTACTTATTCGAATTCAATCGTACCGCTCGGCTTCGGCGTGAGATCATACAGCACGCGGTTGACACCGGGGACCTCGCTGGTGATACGGCGAGTGATATGCTGGAGGAGTTCAAACGGCACATCCTCCACGGTGGCGGTCATGGCGTCCTTGGTATTGACAGCGCGGATGATAACCGGATACGCATAGGTACGCGCGCCATCCGTAACGCCGACGGACTTGAAGTCCGGCACCACAGTGAAGTACTGCCACACCTTGCCCGCCAGACCATTCTTATCGAACTCCTCACGCAGGATCGCGTCGGACTCGCGGACACACTCCAGGCGGTCGCGGGTGATCGCGCCCAGGCAGCGCACGCCCAGACCGGGGCCGGGGAACGGCTGACGGTAGACCATGCCGTCCGGCAGGCCGAGCGCCTTACCGACAACGCGGACCTCATCCTTAAAGAGGAGTTTGAGCGGCTCGACGAGTTCAAACTGAAGATCCTCCGGCAGACCGCCGACATTGTGGTGCGCCTTGACACCGTCACTCTCCAAGATATCGGGATAGATGGTGCCCTGCGCGAGGAACTTGATGCCCTCAAGTTTGCGGGCCTCCTCCTCGAAGACGCGGATAAACTCCGCACCGATGATCTTGCGCTTCTGCTCCGGATCCGCCACACCGGCGAGTTTGTCCAGGAAGCGGTCGACGGCGTCAACATAGATCAGGTTGGCGTCCATCTGATTGCGGAACACCTCGATCACCTGCTCCGGCTCTCCCTTGCGCAGCAGACCGTGGTTGACGTGGACGCACACCAGCTGCTTGCCGATCGCTTTGATCAACAGGGCGGCGACGACCGATGAATCCACACCGCCGGACAGTGCCAGCAGCACCTTCTTATCGCCCACCTGCTTCTGGATGGCTGCCACCTGCTCAGTGATAAATGCGTCCGCCAAAGCCGGCGTCGTGATACGCTCCATCGTATCGGGACGTTTGCACATCTCCATCATATTCCCTCCATTTTATATCTTGAATACAATAAAAACTCTTACAGCAGTTTGCGGCGCAGTGCTTCCCCATCCTCCGGATGAAGATAGGCCGGCGGGATATCAAAGAGCGTCTTGCAACCGGATACGCCCTCCTGATTCAGGCGGAAGGCGGCGCGGGCGCAGGCAACAAGCACACCAGTGGTAAACTCCGGATTGGAGTCCAGCTTCAGGCGGTACTCGATCACGTGCTTATGCTTGCCGTTCTCCCCAGTTGTCCCGGTGCGGAAAACCACGCCGCCATGGGGAATACCTGCATGGTTTTGATTCAGCTCTTCCTGGCTGATAAAGTGTACCGTCGTATCGTAGTCGGCAAAGTAGTTGGGCATAGTCTTGATCGCGTTTTCGATCGCAGCCAGATCAGCGCCCTCCTCAGCGACGACATAGCACTCACGCGTGTGCTTCTCACGGGTGGTGAGTACCGGCTGTTCACCGCTGCGGACACGCTCAAGCGCCGCCTCCACCGGGATGGTATACTGACGCGCGTCCAGTACGCCGGGGATCCGGCGGATCGCGTCGGAGTGGCCCTGGCTCACGCCCGGCCCCCAGAACGTATAATCAGACCCATTGGGCAGGATGGCCTGCCCATACAGGCGGTTGAGGGAGAACATACCGGGATCCCAGCCGGCGGAGATGATCGCAACTTTGCCGCTCTCCCGGCTTGAGGCATCGACCGCCGCAAAGTGCTCCGGAATCTTGGCATGGGTGTCGAAGCTGTCGACCACGTTAAAGTTCTTGGCAAACTGCACCGTCTGCGTGGGCAGATCATTGGCGCTGCCGCCGCACAGGATCATAACGTCGAACTTGTCGCGCATATTGGCAGCCTGATCGATGGCATAGACCGGCACATCCGTGCGTACCTTCAGGCTCTTCGGATCGCGCCGGGTGAAAACGCCGCAGAGGACCAAGTCCTCCGTATTCTCGATCGCGTATTCCACACCGCGGCCCAGATTGCCATATCCGATGATTCCAATTCTGATTTTTTCCATAGTAAACTATCCCCCGGGATCATTTCAAATTTTTATTTACAGCCACTCGACCGTCGCAGGCGGTTTGGTGGTGATGTCATAGACGACGCGATTGATATGCTTGACCTCATTGGTAATCCGCTTGGACGCCTTCTCCAGCACCTCATACGGGATCTTTGCCCACTCGGCAGTCATAAAGTCGTCTGTGACGACGCCGCGCAGGGCGAGGGTATACTCATAGGTACGTGCATCGCCCATCACGCCCACACTGCGCACGTTGGTCAACACGGCGAAATACTGGCTGACACTGCGATCCAACCCGGCGTTGGCGATCTCCTGCCGGAAGATCGCATCCGCATCGCGCAGGATGTCGAGCTTTTCCCGTGTGATATCGTCCATCACACGGATGGCCAGGCCCGGGCCCGGGAACGGCTGCCTCCAGACGAGAAAGTCCGGAATGCCGAGCTCCGTGCCCACCTTGCGCACCTCGTCCTTGAACAGGTCACGCAGCGGCTCGATAATCTCCTTAAAGTCCACACAGTCCGGCAGGCCGCCGACATTGTGGTGGCTCTTGATGACTGCGGAAGCGCCCAGCCCGCTTTCAATCACGTCCGGGTAAATCGTCCCCTGTACCAGATAGTCCACAGAGCCGATTTTTTTGGCCCCGTCCTCAAAGACGCGGATGAACTCCTCGCCAATAATCTTACGCTTCTGCTCCGGATCGACCACACCGGCGAGCTTACTCAAAAAGCGCTCCTCCGCATTGACCCGGATCAAATTCATATCAAACTGCTTTTTAAAGACGGATTCGACCTCGTCCCCCTCATTCTTTCGCATGAGGCCGTGATCGACAAAAATGCACGTGAGATTCTTACCGATGGCTTTGTGCAGCAGCACGGCGGCCACGGAGGAATCCACTCCGCCGCTCATGGCGCACAGGACCTTGCGGTCGCCGATCTTTTCCCGATATTCCGCAATAGACCGTGCGACAAAGTCGCTCATGATCCAGTCTCCTTTGCAGCCGCAGACCCGGAACAGGAAATTGCGCAGGATCTGCTTGCCATATTCGGTATGTGTAACCTCCGGATGAAACTGCACCGCATAGATACCGTGCGTCCGGTCCTCCATCGCGGCACACGGGCAGTCCGCCGTGTGTGCCGTGACGGTATACCCCACCGGCGGCTTGCTGATATAGTCGGTATGGCTCATATAACAGCTGCTGTGGGACGGAATGTCCTCAAAAAGGACGCTCTGCTCCACATGCAGTTCCACGGGGCCGTACTCGCTCACCGGGGCGGATTCGATCACACCGCCCGCCATATAGGTGATCAGCTGCGCGCCGTAGCAGATGCCCAGCACAGGCACGCCCAACTTCAAAATGGCTGGATCATAGTGCGGGGACTCCTCCTTGTACACACTGTTGGGTCCTCCGGTAAAGATGATGCCTTTATAGCCCGTTTCGCGAATCTTTTCCAGTGGTGTGGTGTACGGCAGCACTTCCGCATACACATTGTTGTCGCGCACGCGGCGTGCAATCAGCTGGTTATACTGCCCGCCAAAGTCGAGCACCAGAATTTTCTCATACATAGCACGAACCTCCGCGGCTTATTTGTTCCGGAAGATCATATCCTCACGGCGCGGTCCGTTGGAGACCATCGTAATCGGAACACCGATCTCCTGCTCAATGAACTTTACATACTCCTGTGCAGCCTTGGGGAGTTGATCAAACTCCTTAATGCCGCTGATATCCTGCTTAAATCCGGGCAGTACCTTGAGGACCGGTTTTGCCTTTTTGAGCAAGTGGGTTACGGGGAAGTCCTTTGTCACCTTTCCGTCGATCTCGTAGCCGACACAGACGGGGATTTCATCCAGATAGGAGAGGCAGTCAAGTGCCGTCAGAACAGCCTGGGTCGCCCCCTGCACCATCATCCCGTAGCGGGTGGCCACGCAGTCAAACCAGCCCATGCGGCGCGGACGGTGCGTGGTGGCGCCATACTCGCCGGCGTCGCCGCCGTGGGTACGCATCTTATCCGCCGCCTCACCAAAGATTTCACTGACGAACTCACCTGCACCG
This sequence comes from uncultured Oscillospiraceae bacterium, assembly GCA_900555545.1. Lineage (GTDB taxonomy): Bacteria > Bacillota > Clostridia > Oscillospirales > Acutalibacteraceae > Onthovicinus. The sequence goes on from USLQ01000007.1 coordinate 8,052, forward strand.
ACCGCGGAGGAATACGCCTTGGTGACCACAACGATATCCTTGATCTCGTAAGCCGGGATCCCTGCGCCGACGGCGCCATACCCCGCGAGCGTGGAGGAGGAGGTGACCATCGGATAGATGCCGAAGTCCGGATCCTTCAGGGAACCGAGCTGGCCCTCGAGCAGGATGTTCTTGCCCGCCTTGAGCGCGTTATGGATGTAAGTCGTCGTATCGCCTACATAGGGGGCGATCAGCTCGCGCTGACGCATCAGCTCGTCGAAAATTTCGTCCACTTTGAGCAGCGGCTTATGATAGATGTGCTCGAGCATCAGGTTTTTGACCTCCAGCACATGCTCCAGCTTATCACGCAGGCCCTCCTCGTCAAACAGCTCGTTGATCTGGAAGCCGATCTTTGCATATTTATCGGAATAGAACGGCGCAATGCCGGACTTGGTGGAGCCGAACTGCCGGTCCGCCAGACGCTCCTCCTCGTATGTGTCAAGCAGGACATGATACGGCATCATGATCTGCGTCCGCTCGGACACCATGATATGCGGTGCGGGCACGCCGGCATCCGTGACAGTCTTGATCTCCTCAATAAACTTGGGGATATTCAGCGCCACGCCGTTGCCGATGATATTCATCGTGTGGGAATAGCACACACCGGACGGGAGCTGGTGCAATGCGAACTTGCCATACTCGTTAATAATAGTGTGGCCCGCGTTGGCTCCGCCCTGGAACCGGATGACAATATCCGCCTCATTGGCAAACATGTCCGTAATTTTACCTTTACCCTCGTCGCCCCAGTTTGCGCCTACAATTGCTTTTACCAAGAAGACCGCCTCCGTTTTCATTCATAAAATTGGCTGTGATCCGAATAAACAAAAATCGCGGTGTCACCCTAAACACCGCAACTTATTATACAATACACCGCTCCCCGCTGTCAATTATAAGCCGGCCGAAAAATCAACAAGATTCGTTTGTTTTTCCGGGCATTTTTCATGGCAGAGCGTGGCTGTAGGCGAATTGCCCTTGACATCCGCGTACGATTTGTGTATGCTTATGGGGCAAAGTAAAAATTTTTTGCCGCCGGGTAAACGAAGCGTTGAATTTTGTATCGACAGGCCTTTGAAGATACAAAAAGCTCAGCGCTTTTTTCTGTCTATGAAAGGAAGGCATGTCTCTGATGAAAAAAGCGACGCCATTGCATGAATTTATCAAGTACTCGACCCTGAGCGTGCTCGGGATGATCGCCATCTCGTGCTATATCCTCGCCGATACCTTCTTTGTCGCGCAGGGATTGGGCACCAACGGGCTGGCCGCGCTGAACCTGGCGATCCCGGCCTATAACTTTATCCACGGCACCGGGCTGATGCTGGGTATGGGCGGCGCGACCAAGTTCTCGATCTACAAGAGCCAGAACGATCACAAAAGCGCCGACGTCCTCTACACCAACACACTCTATCTCGGCGCGATATGCTCCGTGCTTTTTATGGCTGTCGGGCTGTTCCTGTCCGGCCAGCTGGCCACACTGCTGGGGGCGGACAGCGCGGTGTTCGACATGACAAACACCTATCTGAAAGTGCTGCTCCTGTTCTCGCCCGCATTTATCTTAAACGATATTCTGCTCTGCTTTGTTCGCAACGACGGCGGCCCGCGGCTGTCCATGATCGCCACCGTGGCCGGAAGTCTGACCAACATCGTGCTGGACTATGTTTTTATCTTTCCCTTCGGGATGGGCATCTTTGGCGCGGTGCTGGCCACCGGCGTCTCTCCGGCGCTTGGCGTCCTGATGATGCTCCCGCACGCGCTGAAAAAATCGGCGGGCTTTCATCCGGTCAAAACGGGGCTCCGGGCGGAGCACATGAAGACGGATTTTTCTCTGGGATTCCCCTCCCTGCTCGGGCAGGTGTCCTCCGGCATCGTGATGATCGTGTTCAACACCATTATCCTGCGGCTGACCGGGAATACCGGCGTGGCCGCATACGGTGTGGTGGCCAACATCTCGCTGGTGGTCACGTCCGTCTATACAGGTATTGCGCAGGGCATGCAGCCGCTGGTCAGCCGGGCATACGGCGAACAAAAGCCCAAAGATGCACACCGGTTCTTACGGTATTCCATGATCTTGATGCTGATCCTTTCCGCCGTCATCTACCTGGTCATTCTCATCTGGGCGAATCCGATTGCCCGGATCTTCAACAGTGAAAATGATACGGCACTTCAGCAGATCGCCGTGGACGGATTAAAGCTGTATTTCACCTCCGTGGCCTTTGTGGGCTTCAATATCGTTCTCTCGATGTATTTTACCTCCGTGGAGCGGGCGCTTCCGGCACACATTCTCTCCCTGCTGCGAGGATTTATCCTCATCATTCCACTCGCCTTCCTCCTGGCAGCGCTCTGGGAGATGACCGGCGTCTGGCTGGCCTTCCCGCTGACGGAACTGCTGGTCGCCCTGCTGGGTGCAGGACTCTATGTGTTCTATCAGAGGCGGCAAAAAGAAAGCTCTATTAAAAACGCTAACGCCTTATAAGAAAAGAAAACAATACTGTGAATCAGAAAATCCTATAAATTAAGGTTAAACGACGCCCGGAATATCCCTTGCCGCCGTCAAATTTAGTTCTCCCCGTCATCAGACCAACCTGAAATAAAATGCAAATCGCCTGTTTTTACATCCAATGCCATATTATCACTTATACGCATTAGCATATCGCCATCCGAGCCGATTGCCATATTGTCGGAAATGCTCTGTGCAAAATCGCCGTCTTCATAATCAAAAAAGCTCTTACTCATAAATACGATCTCCTATCCCCTGATTTTCGGGTGTGCACTTTGTATTGAAACGTCACATTCTTAACGCACAGCGTGATCCTCATTATTAAATTTTGGCAATTGGCGGATCAAAGATTTTATTTCATCATCCTTTACTTTATCCTTTACTTTCGTATCGACAAAAATAACAACCCCGTAGTAATCTTTATTACCAATACTTTTCAATCTGCCAAGCTCGTTGCAAATATAACAATCGTTAAGATCCATCTCGCTGGTGATTTCCCGATTATAGTTCATTCCGAATTTTAATATGTCTATCGCTCTCTTCCGATATTTATCCAAGTGATTCAATGCGTATCTTAAACAGTTATTGATTATCGGGTTGATGGAAAGATAGGTAACAGAATCAACCTGTTGTTTTTTTCTTTCAATAGACCCCAGCTTGCGCTCATAGGGTTTCACTTCAAGCATTGAATGGAATAAGCTGTCACTATCCAGTATTATTTCCAGATATTCACCTTGACAAAAAATACAATTTTCTGTAGCATAGTGACCGTTTGTAAAAAACATATGGTATGAGTCATAAATATCATTGAACAGTTCTGTATCGCCCATGCTTGCAACAAGGCGGGCAAATTCAATGCAGTTTTCAGAATGAACCCACGTGATATCTCCATCTTTTTCAAGTTCAAATTGATTATGATACCATTTCAATTTTATCCCATATTCTTCATGAAGATATCTAACACCATTAACAGCTTGATACTCCACTATATAATCAAGGAAAGTTTTCTCGAATTCATCGGTTTGAGTAAGGATAGATTTTCCATCTTTTGCAAGCAATAAGTCAAATTCATCCCTGTATAATTTCGGATCATCCAAATATGCGTAGTATCTAAAGCCTTTATTGAACGGCACATTTTCTTTTTCAACAGGTAATTTGTACGCATCTTCATCTAATAACCGAGCCAATGAAACACCGAATATTTTTTCCAAAGGGATAATAAATTCGTATTTGAGCGGTCTCTCCCCTTTTAGCATTTTTGAAAAGTTCGATCGTTCTCCATTTGCAAATTCATATGCTCTTGATCCTTTCATTCTTAATTCATGAGCAATATCAACGAGCAAATGAGTATACATTTTAATTCCTTTTAACTTCATGTAATGGTCAATATTGTTTTTCAGATTTTCCATTTTTCTCGTACCTCCGTCTTTATTCTCCTATATTATAGCGCTTCTTCCTAATTTTTGTAGTCATTTAAGACAACTTTTGAGGTCTATTTTGACTTTCATAAAAATCCATGCAAATATGCATATGGTCAAATTTGACAACAAAATCGCAGCTGTTTTTCAAATAGCAAAGAAAAATTCATAAAAGTATTTTTTCTAATTCTGTTATAGACGGTCTTTCAAAGGTTAAGCGACTTTTGGACAGGATAGCTGAACTTTCTCATCTGGCATTTCAAAAGTAGTGCGCGCCCTTCTGCGGTATCCTACAAATTGATTCACATCAAAAAATATAGTACCATTGTGGTGGGTGAGGACAATGATTATCGAATACAATGAAGATTATCTGGAAGAGGTACGCGATCTGCTGGTCGAACTTGAGGAGTACATCGTCTCTCTGGACAAAGACCACTTGGATCGGATTCATGAGGATTATCGGAAAAAGGCGCCCCTTTTGGCTTTAAAAGAAGCACAAGAAAAGGACGGAAAGTGTTTTTTATGGGTAGAAGACGGCAAAGCAAAAGGAATGATTATCGGGTATATCCGGCCGTATGAAGCATCAGATTATCTGGATTATACGTGTCCTCGGATGGGCATTATCAGCGAGCTGATGGTCTCGGAGGGGATGCGGGGGCATGGCGCAGGAACAGCATTGATGCGGCAGATGAAGGATTATTTTATCAAACAGTGCTGTAAATACATCGAATTAGATGTATTTGCCTACAACCGGGCGGCAATATCCTTTTATCAAAAAGAAGGGTTCTATCCCAGAATGATGACCATGATCCGGGAACTTGATCTCCCAGAGGGAGGGCCGCCGTCCAAATAAAACAACCGCTATACTATAAAAGGCAGGGGGCTACGATCACAAGCCTCCTGCCATCTGCTATAAATGCCCGGCAATACTGGAAAACAGCCGAATCGCCCACTCCGCTGTACGTGGGAGCGCCGCCCGGATCGCCTGTTCGATCTCCAAACTGGTGCAGGCGTTCACCTCCAGCGCCGTTCCCCCCTTTTCTTACTCCCGTTATACCGGAACGTGAAGCAAAAAATCTACCAATTCCGGTAGGAAATCTGTCCCGTAAAGATAACATCACGGCAAGATCCCCTCTAATATGGACTTCCGGAGCGCGATCAATCCCGCTCCTGCGCCAATGGCTTACCAAACTGTGTAAGCCATCTTCTTTTTTCCGGCCGGCCGATCAGGTGATAGGTGACATCCGCCTCCGGGTCCGTGATGGGGATAACCGTCCTCCCGGGCGGGACGAGATTTTGCGGATTGGCAAGATCCGTCACAAACGACAGCAATGTGGAGGTCCGCACCAGTTCCTGAAACTCGAAT
>USLQ01000008.1 GCA_900555545.1 uncultured Oscillospiraceae bacterium
GAGCCTGTTCGTATTCCCCGCCGGGGAGGAGAGCAAAACGCTCGCGACGATCGCCGATATGCTCAGCTTCCTGGCGGAGCAGTCGCTCACGCGCGGGGATATCGTGGTCGCGCTGGGCGGCGGCGTGACAGGTGATATGGCCGGATTCGCGGCATCCTGTTACCTGCGCGGGATCGAATTTATCCAAATTCCCACCTCGCTGTTGGCCCAGATTGACTCCTCCGTCGGCGGCAAGACAGGCGTGGATCTGCCGCAGGGCAAAAACCTGTGTGGGGCGTTTCATCAGCCGGCGCTCGTCATCATCGACCCCGATACACTGGAAACCCTGCCCGCCAAGTTTTTCACCGACGGCATGGGGGAGGCAGTCAAGTACGGCTGTATCAAGAGCCCATCACTGTTTGAACGGATCGAAAATGAGCATGTGCACGACTTCTTGGACGATATGATCTACGAGTGCGTGGATATCAAGCGGATCGTCGTGGAGAACGATGAGAAGGAGAAGGGCGAACGGATGCTCCTAAACTTCGGCCACACGCTCGGCCACGCGCTGGAAAAATATTATCACTTTACCCACCTGACACATGGGCAGGCCGTAGGTATTGGGATGGTGCTGATCGCTCATGCCGGTGAACGCAATGGGATCACCGCACCGGGAACAGCCCGGCGGATCGAGGAAGTCCTGCGGCGCCTCGGACTGCCGCATACGGATCCCGCTCCCCTGACCGACTTGCTCCGTGCCGCCCACTCCGACAAAAAGCGGGCCTCCGACGGTTTAAACCTGGTCCTGCTACGCGAGATCGGTTCCGCCTTTGTCCAAAAAGTACCGGAAGAAGAACTCCCCTCATTTTTCGGGTGTAAAACCGCGGAGGGGAACAATGGGTAAATCTGTTATTTTCCATCCCGGCACACTAAATGGACAAGTTCGTATCCCCTCCTCCAAGAGTATCTCTCACCGCCTGCTGATTGCGGCTGCACTCGCCCACGGAGAGAGCGTTGTACGCCGCGTGGATCCAAGCAATGATATTGACGCCACCGTTCAGGTCCTTTCCGCACTCGGCGCAGCAGTCCGTACGGAGAACTGCGCGGACGGAAGTGTGGACTATTATATCAGGGGGATTCCCCCACGCCATTCAGGCATCGTAAAATTCGCCGACTGCGGGGAGAGCGGCTCCACACTGCGGTTTCTTGTACCCGTGGTGGCTGCACTGGGGATACCCACCCGGTTCACCGGCCATGGCCGTCTCCCGGAGCGCCCCATGGGGGAACTGATTGAGGCGCTCACTACCCATGGAGTATCTATCGAAACACCACCCGGATATACGCTGCCCCTCTCCCTCAGTGGGCAGCTGGCAGCGGGAGAATATCGCCTGCCGGGTAATATCAGCTCCCAATATTTCACCGGGCTGCTTTTCGCGCTCCCCCTTCTGTCTGGGGACAGTATTCTGCGCGTCACAGGTAAGCTCGAATCCGCCGCCTATATCGATCTGACCATCGATGTGCTTAAAATGGCGGGAATCTGCATTCAAAAAGAGGCAAATGCCTTTATCATCCCCGGCAATCAGCGCTATCAGCCGTTTGACACGCAGGCCGAGGGTGACTGGTCGCAGGCCGTATTTTTTCTGGCGGCGGGCGCGTTGGGCGGAGATATCCGCCTGACGGGGCTCAATCCCGAATCCGCACAGGGGGACCGCGCGTGCTGCGAGATCCTGCGTACCTTTGGGGCGAGAATCGACTGGGAGGACGGTGTTCTCCACTGCCGGGGCGGTGAACTGCGCGGCTGTGAGATCGACGCATCCCAGATCCCGGATCTGGTTCCGGCGTTGGCTGCGTGCGCCTGCCAATGTACCGGTGAAACGCACATCACCGGCGCACACCGCCTGCGCCTGAAGGAGAGCGACCGGATCGAGAGCACGTGCGCAATGATCCGGTCACTCGGTGGGGCTGCGGATCCGGACGACGACGGCATCGCCACCCGTCTGTCGCATCTGCACGGCGGAACCGTGCGCAGCTTTAACGACCACCGGATCCTGATGTCCGCCGCCGTCCTTGCGCTGCGAGCGGACGGCCCCGTGACCGTGGATCAGGCGGAATGTGTGAATAAATCGTACCCCCGCTTTTTTGAAGACTACCGAACACTGGGAGGGATCGCCGATGTCATCGACACTCGGGACAAACTATAAAATATCCATCTTTGGGGAGAGCCACGGCACGGCCATCGGCGCCGTGATCGACGCACCACCCCCGGGTCTTGTAATCGATATGGAGCAGGTACTCGTGCAGATGGCGCGCCGCGCACCAGATGGAAAGGACGGCTCCACCAAGCGCGTGGAGGCGGACACCCCGCACATTCAGTCCGGCGTTCTGGAACGGGATGGCGTGCTCACTACCACCGGTGCGCCGCTGTGCGTGCTGATCCAGAACACCAACACCCGTTCCGGCGACTATGCAAATATCGCCCGGATTGCCCGTCCCGCCCACGCGGACTATACGGGATATATTCACTACAACGGATATAACGACATCCGCGGCGGCGGTCACTTCTCCGGGCGGCTGACGGCTCCGCTTGTGTTCGCGGGCGCGGTGGCACGCCAGGCACTGGCCAAAATGGGCATCCGTATCTGCGCGCATATCGCCTCCATCGGGGATGTGTGTGACGCTGCTTTGGATCCGTGCGATATCCCGTCAGATGTCGCAGACCGGCTGAGCCATTCGGACTTTCCGGTGCTGGACGCCGTACAGGAAAAACTGATGAAAAACGAAATTGAGCGCGCCCGCATGGACGCGGACAGCGTCGGCGGAATTATTGAGTGCGCCGTGACGGGTATCCCCGCCGGGATCGGCGCGCCGATCTTTGACGCGCTCGATCGCCCATGCGGTGTTTGGTATTCCCGCCGTGAAAGGACTTGAATTCGGCGCAGGATTTGAACTGACAAAAATGCGCGGCAGCGCCGCCAATGACCCGATGCGAATGCAGGGGGATCGCGTTATTACCACATCCAACAATAACGGCGGTATCCTGGGCGGCATCACCAACGGAATGCCAGTGCTTTTCCGTGCGGCCATCAAGCCGACGGCTTCCATCGGGCTGCCACAGCAGAGCATCGACTACGCCAAAAACTGCGACGCGGACCTGATTATCAAGGGCCGACATGATGCGTGCATCGTGCCGCGGGCCGTACCGGTGATTGAGGCTGCTGCTGCGGTGGCCATTCTGGATGAAATGATGGCGGAGGGTAAATATGAGTGACAATTACGACTATCAGCAGGATTTAAACACGGTCCGTGCGCAGATTGATCGCATCGACAGCCAGCTGCTCCCCCTGCTGGAACAGCGGATGGATACGGCCAAGGAGGTTGCGCGGATCAAGAGCCGGGCCGGGATCCCCGTGCTCAACGCCGCGCGGGAGGAGGATATCCTCAACCGCGTACGGGAGCAATCCCCGGAGTACGGCGACGCGCTGCGCGTGGTGTACTCCTCCATGATGGACGTCTCCCGCGCGCTGCAACATAAAATTCTGGAGATCGCAACTGCTCGAGCCAATCAATTTGATACATCTGTCCCCTGCTCCATCATGTGTCCCGGCGTGGACGGTTCCTTCTCCGCGAGTGCGGCGCGCCGGATGTTCCAGCATGGGGAGCTCCACTTTACCGAACGCTTTGGCGACGTGTTCAAGAGCGTGGCCGAGGGTAAGACCGACTACGGCGTGATCCCGATCGAGAACTCCTGGGCCGGCAGCGTGCACGAGAGCTTTGACCTGATGATGAAGTACCGCCTGCGTATCGTATGCGCGGTGGAGCTGCCCATCCACCACTGCCTGGTGGGCGTGAAGGGTGCCAAAATTTCCAATATTAAACAAGTGGTATCCCATCCTCAGGGACTGGCACAGTGCGGGGACTATATCAGGGCGCACGGATTTGAGTCCATCTCCTACTCCAACACCGCCACGGCGGCCATGGATGTGGCCATCGCCTCCGAGGAGACGGCGGCGCTCTACGGGCTGGAGGTACTCGAGCGCGATATCCAGTCCAGCAGTGCAAACGTAACGCGGATCATCGCCATCTCACGCGATCTGAAAATCGCAGATAACGCGGACCGGATCAGCCTGATCTTCACTGTGCCGAATGTGACAGGATCGCTCTATCGCCTGCTGGCGCGCTTCGCCCTGTGCGGGCTGAACCTGACCAAGCTTGAATCCCGCCCCACCAAGGATCGGAATTTTGACTACTACTTCTACTTGGACTTTACCGGCTCCGTCGCAAAGGAGAGCACGCTCGACCTGCTGTGCGCACTGGAAGAAGAATTGCCCGTATTCAACTTCTTGGGCAACTACCCGGAACTGCGGGGATAAAATGGTCTAAAACACACGCGCCCCCCCGGACGATGATTTCGTCCGGGGGGCGCATTTGTATTTTACAGAAATTATCCCTGCGCTCCTGCAATTTAGCAATTGCGCATCGACCTAAGGTCTCCTCTCGACTTTATTGATACAGTACGACGTTTGCAAATCCCCAGTCCGGCCCATACTCTGTCATTTCAATTTTCAGGTTAGCCGCACCGTTAAGTGGGATTGTAATCTTCTGTGGAACAGACTGCCCGCTGAGCGAATAGGCTTGAACAAATTGGTCATTCAGATACACTTTCATTTCTGAGTCTTCAATGGAGGAATCATTGATATGTCCCACCGTGAATGAAATTGAAGTGTATGCCCCCTTCAGATCAAACAGCGCATATCCGGTATCCCGGATGATAAAGCCCTCATAATAGGTGTCGCTGCCCATTGAAAATCCGTCGCTCTCCGCTGGATCGACAAGTTCGTAATAGCGTCCGCCATAGAGTGCGGTCGTATCGAGCAAATCAATTGGCCGCGTATTCTGAACCTCCGTTAATTTGTCCGACAACACCTGGGAATCCGGCAGTAATTGAAGCGCCTGCATCAACACATCCTCGGCCGCATCGAACTGCTCCGCCGCAAATCGTTCTGTAGCCTGCTGGACACAGACCTGCTCATAGGTACTCGCAGTGGAATGATAGAGGGCGGCGATGTCGGCATCATCCCTTGCTACCTGGGCGGCTGTGGACAAAATCTGGAGTGCACCCTGATAATCCTGGCTGTCAATGCATGCCTGGGCACGTGTCAGGGCATCCGATTTATAGCTTTCCATCGCGGTATTGACATTGTCCTGAATGGACGCATAGGCCTCGCTCCCCGCGTCAATCTTTGAATACTCCAGAAGGGCGTTTTCATAGTCGCCATTCTCATAATACTCATTCCCGTTCGCAAGCGCTGTGTTCACCTCATTGACTGCTGCAAGCTCATCAATAAGCGCTGTCATATCACCCAGGCCGACATACTCAAGCGCCTCCAATGCTTGTACAGCATCGGGATAATCTATCGTTCCGGCTTTGAACGCTTCTGCAACATCGGTATCCGAACTGCCCAATGCTGTCTTAAGCAGCAATTTTTTCACAGCACTATCGCCCACTTCGCGGCTGTATTCTGTGCGGGCCTCATAGTAGTTCTGATCTTTTATATTCCGATACACGTCATAGGGGCCGCCTAAAAAGAACACCGCCGTCAGGGCCAACACCACAACCAAGATCATTGCAAGCAATGTGAGCAGAATGATTTTAACCTTTTTTCCGGTGCTCATTTTCTTTTTGACCTTGGGAACCATTGCCTGCTGTTGAACCGGAACCGGGGGTACATGATAGGTATTCGGCGCCGACCGGGGGGGATCGGGTGTGAAAAACGGCTGCGCCTGATCGTCTGGCGCAACACTCGCCCCTGTTGCAGCTTTTACTTGGGCGCGAGTACCACAGTTGGGACAGAACTTTTCATTTTCATCAAGCAGAGTCCCACATTTTTCGCAAAATTTTGACATGACATCCTCTTCTTTCCTCATTCACATGGTTTCATAATATAAAAATTAGTAATTGCTGTAAAAATCGGTATCAATCAGGCCGCGCGGCACCGTCCAATCGCCGTTTTCCTTAATTACCAAAAAACCTTCCGGGAAATAGAAGGTATCGGAGCCTTCCTCCCCCTCGATAGAAAGCTCAATATTCAGGACATAGGCATCGGTAATCTTGAGTTCGCCCTCTTCATAAACATAATAGGCAAAATTGTCGTAGATATCCTCCTCCAGATCCTCCAAATCTGATTGTGTTGCCCTCGTTTTCGACTGGATCTCATAATCAATTTTAATATCCTCACCACAATCAAAATCATAAACGGCCTCGTCAATAATATCTTCAAAATCCTCCATCAGATATTCATCGGTATCGTAATCAGCCAGCCTGTACTCCACCCAATAGTCGGATGTAACATCCCGCATCAACTCGGCATCATGTGTTTCAATTGCCGTAAAATAATCGTCAACTGCCTGCTTATATCCGCCGCCTACTGATTTTGCCACCAAAACAATGGCCACAACTGCCGCCACAAGCAGAACACAGGCAACGGACACACTTACCATCACTTTTACAGATCTATTCCTTTTTACCGGTGGAACGACCGGTTGTACATTTACCTGCGACCCACAGTTCGGGCAAAAAATCTCATTTTCTTCAAGTGGCGAACCACACTGTTTACAATATTTTGACATATTCGTTCCTCTCCTTTCCATTCTTATACGTTCTTAAAATGCGGAAATCCGCTCCCTACCGGCGACAGCACAGGCATCTGCGAGAAGGGGCGGATCCACCGTTTCGATTATTCCATCACAGAACCTACTATTTCAAAAAACCAAGGCTGCGGATAATTGCCGGCTCTTTGGCCTTTCCAGAGCAGATCTGGAAGAAGCAGATAATTTTAATAACAAAGAAGACGATAGACATAATCGCTGCGGCAATTATCGGCAGCACCAGCCAGAAGAAAACAATAGCTGCAATCCACATCAGAAAACTGACAACCTCAAACTTAATTACCTGCCGGACATGGAATGAGACGTAAGGGGAATTCCCGGCTGCAAGCAGGGCAATCAGGATCCCAAAAATTCCCAGCAGATACGGAGCCATGGCGATCACCTTGTTATCCGAAATATCTTTATTGTCAAACTCCATCGTATGGTCGTACGGATCAGCATAGACCACCGGTGAATTTACGGCTTTGGGGGAATTATATGCGTTTCCCATGCCGTTTTGCGCCCCAGTATCTTGGTACCCATCCTGCGAAATAGGGGCGCCACAGTTGGTACAGAACGTGGCGGTGTCTTTTATCGGCGCTTGACACTTTGGACAATTTTTCATGGTTAAATTCCTCTCTTCTATCAAAAATATTTATTGCTTTAAAATAAGGTAGCCCTTATTTTGAAACCATTCCCATATCGGTGGCTCTGCCTGACAGACACCAATCTGCTATTTATCCAAATTATAAATAATTTGTCGAATCAAAACAATTGCTACCAAAAAGTAAACTTTTGGTAGCAAAGTATGTAGCAATCTGTCCACACAACAAAGCGGGCGCGTTTTGCAACGCGCCCTACATATTCAAAATTCTTTTGATACGCGGTCAGAGAGCTTGAGGATCAGTTCATCAATTAAATGCTGCGTAAACTCCTTGCTGTGCACCTTACGGCTACGTATCAGATAGTCGGCAGCACGATCAAAAGTCTGTATTAGTGAAACGTCACTGAATTCAGCAAAAAAACGATCTGTCTGTGAAAAATCCGGAATACTGCTGTCAAATCCATTAAACATTATTCGATTAGTATATTTTTCAATAGCCAAGTTGCGCGGCATATAAAACTTTTGATCATCAAAAACAAAAAAGCGATCCGCCTCCACGGCACGGGAAATATTCCGTAAAATTTCGATCCGGTATGGGATTCCCGCCGATCGGACCAGAGCCCCCGACGCTTCCGCCACATTCCCAGTCTCGGCAAAGCGAGTGAGTCCGTCAATCGTTGCAAACTCCAAAAAATCAATCGTGTCAAAAATACTCTTATAGTGCTCATAGGCGATTTTGGCAAGGAGTTCACGCTGAGGTATTTCTTCCCGTACAACACTTTGGATGAATGAATAATCGACAAAAGGCGCTATACACAGATAGCCCTGGAAACTGATTACCTTGCCTCTGTCAAAGCAACTCATCTGATAAATCTGTTTCACATCCATCACATTCTGTACGGTGTCTCCCAGCTTATTGCATTGATTGAGGAGCGCTTCTGCCTTCTTCTTCAGGTTTAATACAGCGTTTTCTTCTTCGATAAAAATCCCCCAGTTGTGATCAAACAAGACCGCACTATCAGAGCCAATGGCAAAGTTTGGGAAGGAGATAAGTTCCGTCAGTTTTCCTACTGAGCTCCACTGATAATAGGGAAAGCTCCGGGCATACATATATTTGAAGGAAGAAAAAAGCGTCTTGTAATTGTGCGCATCGTCTCCTTCCTCTGACAGAGTGATAATATGGCGCAGATCCTGTAAACGTCCGCTACAAACAGCGTGATAAAACAGTTGGTCAATGATTTTATTATCATATGAAAAGTTTGTAGTAACTGATTCATTCGTATTGATCAATTGCTCCAGCGCCGAATGGATCTCCGCTTCCCCCATGAGAATCTCTTTCTTTTCGAAGGGAAGCGTTTCCCGTTGTTCGCAAGGCTGTTCCTTGCCTATTTGTTGAATCTCGTACAGCAGGCTCTCAATCCTTCGAAATTCTGACTCACCGAAATAGTCACAAAAAAACAAGTGAACCAGTTTTTCCTCTTCAGCACAATTGAGGCCGGCAGCCCGAATGATATCAAACAATTTATCCTCTTTTAATTTTCGCTCATTTTTAAAGATACTGTAAAGACCTCCACGGTTAATCCCGCATCCCTTTGCAAGCGCGTTAATGCTGATATCTTTTTTTCGGATACAGCTCTCTAAATAGGTCCCAAAATTCATTTTCTTTCTTGCCCCTAAATCCCGAAATGTTATTCTATATTACAGTATTATAACGGTTCTTTCATAGCGCTGTCTATTGCTTCAAAGCATGCTACGGATTAAAAACAAATACTGTAGCATGCACCGGATTATCGCTTTATATTATAGCCCGTATACGGACAATTGGCAATATAAAGGCAACCATATAGAATTAAAATATATTGTTGCAGAGGCTGACAAAATGATAGTTTACGACAGACTATGGCAAACCTTAAAAGATAAAAACATCTCCCAATACAGATTGATCAAGGAATTTGGGATCAGCACCGGCCAGCTCGACAGGCTCAGAAAAAATGCAAATGTGAGCACCTACACCCTCAACCTGCTGTGTAAAATCCTGGACTGTGATCTCTCCGATATCGCCACGTATGAAAAGGACAAGAATTAGTTTTCCCACAAAATAAAGAAGCCGCCAAGACTTTCTCGCACCTGAAAAAAGTCCCGGCGGCTTCTCCTATAGCGTATGGAGAAATCCCCCTGTTATTTCAACTCTGCCCGGTACTGTTCGACCAGCTGGATAAATTCATCCCACCGGCCGGTATCCCGAATGGTCATCGGGCAATTTTTGCCGTTGAAATTAAAGTGCTGCAGCACCGCCCCGGTATCCAAGTCGTACGCATCGAGCAGGTAGGCTGTCAACCGTGCGCCGTTGTCAAAGGTCTTTTCAAAATCGCCGTCATCATTGACGCACAGCTCAATCGAGATACCGTTGAGGTTCCCGCCGTTCTCGCGCAGCTTGTCCCCCGCATTCCAGCTAACCTCGTTATCCGGAATATGCTGGACGATCTGGTGATCGTCCACTGTGTAATGCCAGGAGGTCTCCGCATCCCCTCCGGCTGCTAAGTAATCCGCGTGCGCCTGTGCATCCGCGCCCAAGTTATGGTTGGCCGTCTCATGGATGACGATGTACTGAATCCGCCGTAGGATACCGGGGCGATTGTCGAGCTCCTGTGAGATGTACTGCACGCTCAGCGGGACGCCAAGCACCTCATCCACCTCCGGCCGGTTCCGGCTGTACGTCTCCGCATCCGCCCACGGGTGGAGTACCAGCAGCACAACAGCTGCGATCAGGAGTACGCCCCCGGCCACCGCCGGGAGAATCCATTTCCGCCTCCAGTGGAATACATGATAAACCTCTATTTTTCGCTTCATTTATTCCCGCCCCTTTTCACATTCCTGATGGTTCTCTCTACCATTTATATGCGGCGGAAAAGTTTTCAGAACTTCCGGACCACATAGCATGGCGCACAAATATTAAATTTGAAAGGCGATATACTGGAACCTGCAAAATTGAATGTATATTTTAGTCGGTCTGCGGCGATTTGGCCTGTAAAACCGGCGTTATACAGCTATCAGTGAATGAATTCCCAGTGAAATAAGTGTAATCTTTTTGCCTTTACACTGTGGAAAACTCGGTGAAAAAAGTGAAAACTCGTTTAAAATTAGGAATCAGTCGCATATTTATAGCTTATTTTGTCAAGGAATCCACTTGCATTCCACAAAGTTTTCCACAATTTCCCCCAAACGCCCTGTTGAATATTCATTTACCGCTATGCAGGCTTTTGAAGCGGAAGGGCCGGGTAACTTTCACTTCTCCTGGACAAAAAGCCGCCGCATCAGCTCGAGCGCGCGGCGCTCATCGTACCCGCCAGGGGGATTCTCAAAATTTTTCAAGCCCGGCCAACGTGCGGCATAACACTGTGCCGTCTGATCATCCATATGGACCTCGATTGCAGCGAGGCCATCGACGGTCGCCTCGAATTCCTCGAACGTCATTTTTAATGTGCGGAGCACCTCATCCACGGCCTCCGGTGCAGTGGTCTGCGCATATTCCAACAGCGACGGCAAAAAGGCAGCACAGGCGCGGCCGTGCGGGATCCCGTAATCCTCCGTGAGCACATAGCCCATCGGGTGTGGGAAGGCAGTACCACAGGCGGCCAACACCACGCCGGCGTACAGGGAGCCATAATAGAGGCGCTCCCGCTCCGCCCGATCCGGCAGCGTATGTTCCCGATTCATGCGTGCCAGTGCCGGTCCGATCAATTGGAGAGCCCGATGGCCAAACATCCGGATAACTTCACCAATGCGCGGATTGAGCATCCCCTCCACCGTGTGGGAGAGTGCGTCCAGCGCCGTGGATACGGTGGTTCCATACGGTACGGAGCAGGTGTAACCGGGATCGGCAAAGGCGGTATGTGCAAAACACCATGGGCCGGAGATACTCTTTTTGCGGCCGTCGGAGTCGCGCGTCAGTACAGCTACGGCCGACACCTCGCTCCCCGTCCCTGCGGTTGTACCCACCAGCACAACCGGCAGCGGGGCATTGCCCGCCTCCGGTGTGTAAGCATAGATCTCCTCCCCGCTGAGTTCCGGGTTGGCGGCATAGACCGCCGCAGCCTTGGCGGCATCCATCGGGGAGCCACCTCCAATCCCGATCAGGAAGTCCGCGCCAGAGTCACGTGCCAGCGCCCCCGCCTGATCGCACGCGGAGACAAGTGGATTCGCTCCAATCCCACTGAAGATCCGGTAGCTGATCCCGGCCTGCTCCAGTGCAGCCTTCACATCATCCAGCGCGCCGCTCTTCTGAGCCGAGGAACCCCCGGTGACAATCACACAGCGGCTGCCCAACTCCCGCAAAACATCCGCGTGTTCGCGCACTGCACCCCATCCGCTAATAATCCGCACCGGCATATGAAAATTAAAATCCATCATTCAACATCCTCCTAATCTGCCATTCGGCTACTCTAAGTAAAATCATACCAGATATAGTATAACACACACCCTTGCGAAAAAGTGTGAAATCAGATAAAATAGTTTGGAACAAGGTCGAAAGGGCGATGGGGAATGGCAAAAATACTGGATCGCACCAAACGCGGCACACGCACTGCCGTGATCATCACAATCGTCTGTGCACTGCTGATCGCAGGTGTGTTAATCTACGATGCAGTGGGTACCAAAAATGCCGCCATCCGGAGCAATACTGCTATGGGGACCGTTGTAACCGCGAAAGTATGGGGAGCCTCCGGCGAGAACACCGCGCAAGCCGTACTGGATCGCATTGCGGCAATAGATGAAGCCAATTTATCCGCCCATAATGACACTTCCGATATCGCGCGCATAAACAACGCCTCCGGCCAGAGCGTAAAGGTAGATACCTATACAGCCAATCTAATTACCCGGCTTTTACTGGCCGCCGGCCAGACAGACGGCGCCTTTGACCCGACAATCGGTGCACTGGTGCGCTTATGGGATATCGGCGGGCCAAATGAAAAGGTTCCAAGCGCGGAGGAGCTCTCCGCCGCACGTGCTACGGTTGACTGGCATCAGGTTCAGGTGAGCGGCGATACCGTTCAAATCGGTAAAGGCCAATCTCTTGACATCGGTGCAGCGGGAAAGGGCGCGGCCTGTGATGCGGCCAAGGAGATTCTGGCGGAAAATCAAGCTAAAAGTGCAGTGATCTCCGTTGGCGGCAGTATCCTTTTATACGGGGAAAATCCGGCGGGCGGCGACTGGTCTGTCGGCATCCGCGATCCGCGTGGAGCATCTAACGCCCAGCTTGGCGCCCTCACACTCAAGGCCGGTCAGTGCGTCTCCACCTCAGGGGATTACGAGCGCTACTTTGAACAGGACGGCGTCCGCTACTGCCATATCCTGGACCCGCGCACCGGCGCACCGGCGGACAGCGGCC
>USLQ01000009.1 GCA_900555545.1 uncultured Oscillospiraceae bacterium
CCCGCCGATCACCGCCGTGGGATCCTTGTCCGCCATCAGCATGATCTGTACCAGCATGGAAGTGGTGGTCGTCTTGCCGTGCGTGCCGCAGATGCCGATGCAGTTGTTGTACATCCGGGTAATTGCACCGAAAAGCTCCGCACGCTCAAAGGTGGGGATCCCCAGCTCCTTTGCCGCGTTCAGCTCGGGATTGTCGCTCAACAGGGCGGCCGTGTGAACGACCATCTCCGCGCCGTGCAGGTTCTCCGCATGGTGCCCCATGTAAACGGGGATCCCCAGTGATTTGATATGTTCCAGCGTGTCGCTCGGATTGTTGTCGGATCCGGAGAGCGCGTATCCCTCCTCCAACAGGATCTCCGCAAGGGGCGCCATCCCCGCGCCGCCGATTCCAATCATATGGATCCGTTTGACTGTTTTTAAAAGTTTATCTATATGCTGTCCGTTCTTCAACGTTCTTCACCCCAAAAAATTGATTGAATTCTGCTGCCAGATGATCTATTCTATATTATATTGCATGCGGCCAAATAAATAAACACTTTTTCTCAAATTTTTCCGGAGGCGTACCGGATCGGGCGGTGGAAGTATGCACCGATTGGCCTTAGGATTCATACGATAGGACAGAATAACTTTTGGGGGAATTCACTTGAACATACAGCATATTCTTGTCTGTGGCGGCGATACGCGCCAGCTCTATGCCGCAGACGCCCTGATAAAAAAGAATTTTCACGTTGTCGTGACCGGATTTGACCAGAGCGAACGCGCCAGTGCGTTTGAAAACGCAGTGGACTTTCACACTGCCATGGCAGCGTGCGAGGCTGTGATCCTCCCGCTGCCGGCCAGCCGTGATGGAGAGACGGTCAACCTGCCGCTGTCGGAGCATCCAATCACGCTGGAGACTTTTCTCTCCGCGCTGCGGCCAGGGCAGACGGTGTTCGCCGGTCTGGTGGGCGCCCAGTTCCGGGAGCGGTTGGAAAAAAGAGGCGTGCAGGTGATCGACTACTATGCACGCGAGGAACTGATCACGGCCAATGCCGTCCCTACGGCCGAGGGAACACTGAAGGTCATCATTGAGTCCACGCCCGGCATGGTCCAGTGGAGCCACGCGGCGGTGACGGGGTTTGGGCGCACGGCCAAGGCGCTGGTGCGCGTACTGACGGCTGTGGGGGCGAATGTGACCGTCTTTGCGCGCAGGAGCACCGCGTGGGCGCAGGCGCAGGCCTGGGGCTGTGCGGCCTGCCCGTTCCAGAGCCTGCCTGCCCTGGCGGGGACGTTTGATTTTATTGTCAACACGGTCCCGGCCTGTGTCATCGATGAGCCTGTACTCCGCCGCATTCAGCCGGACTGCCCGGTGATCGATATCGCATCGCCCCCAGGCGGCGTGGATCTGGAGGCGGCAAAGCACTGCGGCGTCCGCATCATTCCCGCACTCTCCCTGCCGGGGAAATACGCACCAAAAACGGCGGGGGAGATCATCGCGGATACGATTGCAAACCTGATACGAGGGGAGGAATACGCATGAATTCAGTTACAGCTGGGTTCGCCCTGTGCGGTTCGTTCTGCACCTTTTCCAAGGCGATTGCCCAGATGAAATACTTAAAGGGGACGGGGATGGATCTTGTCCCCATCATGAGTCAAAATGCCTATACAATGGATACCCGGTTTGGCCGGGCGGAGGATTTTATCCGTGAAATTGAGGCAATCTGCGGCCATCCGGTCATCCACACCATTGAGGCCGCGGAGCCCATCGGACCCAAAAAGATGTTTGATATCCTGATCATTGAGCCGTGCACCGGCAATACGATCGGCAAGCTGGCCAATGGCATTACGGATACGCCCGTGACGATGGCGGCCAAATCGCATCTGCGCAACGCGCGCCCGGTGCTCATCGCCGTCTCGACCAACGATGCGCTCGGCGCGGCGGGCAAAAATATCGGCCAGCTGCTCAACTATAAGAATATCTATTTTATCCCCATGCGCCAGGATGATTCCGTCAAAAAGCCGCGCTCGATCGTGGCGGATTTCACCATGACGGAGGACGCCGTCCACGCGGCGCTCAAAGGGGAACAGATCCAGCCGATTTTGATGTGAAGATACGATTCGTTTTATGTGCCGCCGGGCAGGAATTTTCCCGCCCGGCGGTTTTGTGATGTAGGGGGATCTGTGAAAAGTTTATTCCATCTGCGTGACGGTAGTGTTTTTAATATGTGTATTATTTAAATTTTTACAAAATAGTATCAACAAATTATCCTATATTTTTGTATATTTTGCGCATTCACTTTTCCAGTTGATTGTGCTATGATGAGCTTGTAAGGGATCCCTAAAGCAAATTCAATTGTCAATCATTTTTTATAATGAGAGAGGATGAGTGTGATGAAGACCACAAAAGGTACATCCCTTGCAAACAACGCTCGCCGTTACACCAGAAAAACTGTCGCAGGGCTGCTGTCGGTTGTATTTTTTGCGGCCTGCTGTCCGATTACCTTTGCCGCGGAGGATCCGAGTGTACCCCTCACGCCGGACGAACTCGCTGGAATGACGCACAAGGAAATTGCCGCCATCTCCCGGGAACAGTCCGACGCCACGCTGAATAAAATGGCACAGTTGTTCCAAGATGGGGAGAAACAGGGATTGGACGAATACCTCGCCGCCCTTGGCTTTGCGACAACGTACGAGGAGTATGAGGCGCAGAAGGAGGAAGAATGGCTGGAAGAACAGGCGTCCTTGGAGCCCTCCATTCAGCCGTTGTGGCAGTCGGATTATGGTGGCTCAACAAATGAAAAGATGTGCCATGAAACGCTCACCTCATACGGGTTCCTGATGTATATTGGAGCCATGCAGGAACTTTTTGGTATGTCAGGCTCGTTTGGCTATACTCTATCTGATATACAGACGTTGGCAGAATGGTCGGGATACCCAGATTACCAGGGATCTGGCCAGGTAGGAATTCCCGTTTTTGCTGGCCATTTTTATGATCCGGATACAGGGAATAACTATAATTTTTCCAGTACTAACACTGCTAAAACCAATGCGCAATTTTATTATAAAGAGGGCGTATCTTTTTATCAGAATAATCGGACAGAAGCCTTGAAAAATTTGTCTTATTGTCTTCATTATGTTCAAGATGTTGGCGTTCCCCACCATGCCGCAAATAAACTGGCAGTCTTATCCAATCATTCTGATTTTGAAGAGCTTGCCTCTCAACTCCTTATAGACGAAGGGATTTTGGCCGATGTAACGCCTCAAGTAGAAAAAGAATATTACAGCAGTATGATTTCAAAGGATATTGGAGATTTCGTCCATGAAATTGCCACCGTATCCAAATCTTATATTTCAGCGGCAATGGATGAAAGTAACATCGAGGGTCAGAAACTTGTTCTGCTCTTAATGCTTCCATATTCCGCCGTAAACACTTCTGCTGTTCTTTATAAGTTTGCGAAGGAGGTCGGTATAATTTGAAATTGTATTGTGTAAGGTACCGTATCAGGAGATTGAGCAATTACTTAAGGAGTTGTTTTTTATGAAAAGAGCAACTGAGATTAGAAATCGTAATTTTTCATTGATACTCGGGATTCTCTATTTGATTTTGGGAATCATGCAGTTTTTGGTCTCGCTTTGCAATTACGTTGGCATTCAGTCAGTTTTTTTTCATTTCTTCCAATCTGATTCAGTTATTACCGTTGCGTTACTGCTTCCAGCAGTTGTCTTATTTGCCTATATTATCACTCGACTTTATAGGGAATCAAGTCGTGTTTGGCTTGTAGTTTCGATTTCAATAGGATATATACTGCTGGGCGTTGTTTGGTATTTGATTCTTTATCTTTTATCTGATTATGGTATTGTGGCGGCAGTTTATGCTTATACATCCCTTGGATTATGTATTTTGCTGCGGAGAACAAGCTGGATGCCATTGGCATCTGTTATGATCCTTAACTGGATGTATCTGTTAATGTTTTTCTTTTCTTATGGTATGGCAGACGGTGAGATTGCAATTGCAGCTTATTGTGGAGTGTTCTTTACCATCCCGCTTCTCCTTTTGGTTGTCGCCGATCTGTTACTCCAATATCGGTTGGCGTCAACTCGGAAAGCGCTGCCTAAAAACGCATAACCTCACCCGCCGGGCAGGGATTTTCTGCCCAGTGGTTTTGTGATGTAGAGGAATTAGTGAAAAATTTATTCCATCCGTGTGACGGTAACGCTCTATGTGTTAGTAAAATGAAAATTTGTAAAGTTCCGTTATAAATATTCCTTTAATATATTTGTGTATTTGTTTTCTCATTCAACTGTGATAAAATATACTTGTAAGGGATCTGTAAAATGTATTTAATCTGTATAATGATCGGTATTAATTAAAAGTGTCACATACTGTATTCCGACTTCTCATAACAGTTGGACAACATTGCAATACACACCCAAATGATTTAATCAAAAAACATTGAAGAGTAAAAAGTGGGAGGGATTTTATGAAAACAAAGCCTGATCGCATTCTGTGTTTGTCTGTTTTTGCGGTAGGATTATTTTGTCTGGTGGCGGGAACATTACAATTGACGGGAACCCTCGTTCACCTGGATCACTATCCGTTGTCTCCTTTTTGGAAGTCGGATGCCGCCATGTATGCAATTCTGCTGATACCCGAAGTTTTGATATTCCTGTATATTGCGCTGCGTCTCTACGGTGAGCTGAAAAGTGTATGGCGGATGATTTTGGCGGTTATTGCGTATCCGGCGATTGGATTAGCCTGGGCGGTCATTACCGCAATGTGCTACGATATCCATCTTGGAGCGATTCTCGGTTATGGTTCTTTTTTTGCGGCGATCGCAGTTCCGATTATTTTGACTATCGTGGGGCTAATGAAGAAGAGGACAGAAATGACCTTGATTTCGTTCATGATTTTTAATCTTTTATATACGATGTATGCTTTTGCTCTTTACTCACTCAGCTACTGGAAGATAGACAATGCTGTCCAGTTATCCATTTATTTCATTTTACCCCTTATGCTGTTGCTGTCGGCGGATCTTGCGCTCCAGTACCGCTTAGCGCCTAATCGAGAAATGTGATCGGAACGGATTGGCTTACAATCCCACAGTCAAAATATGCCGGGAGAATGCTCTCCCGGCATATTTTATATCATGAGGCTGTTGTGATGGACAGATTCCCGGAAAAGCTCTCTCCGTGAGGAAGAGGTGATGATCCCCCCAAGAGTCTTTTGGCTAAGCGTTGACCACTGATGTTTTACATGCTGCGATGAATGCGTCGAACAGCGCCTGCTGCAGCGCATCATTTTTGCTTAAATGTTCAGGGTGCCATTGGACGGCCACCAGAAATCCATAGTCTGGCTTTTCCAGCGCCTCAATAAAGCCGTCGGAACTTTTGGCTGTAGCCACAAGGCCTTCGCCAACCGTTTTTACCGCCTGATGATGGATACTGTTAACCATGATTTGCGCATTTTGAACGATCTCATACAGCTTGGACGTGCGGCTGATCTCGATAAGATGTGTGCCCCGTGCACGGTTCAAAAAATCGGAGTGACGAACCTGCTGGCGGTCCTTGATATCCTGAAACAACGTACCGCCAAAGCACACGTTCACGATTTGGATACCACGGCAGATCGCCAGCACCGGTTTCCCGGTTTTCATAAATTCGCGCAGGATGGCGGGCTCGGCTGCGTCGCGAAGAACATTCGGCTTTCCGCACTTCTCCGAACGTTCCTCCCCATAGAGCTCCGGGGCCACGTCGGCCCCACCGGGGAGGAGCAGACCGTCGCACGCAGTTGCCGCACCAACGGCATGTGAGAGGTCCTCCAGCTCGATCCACCGGACCTCAGCGCCCGCACGTTCAAGGCTCTGCACATATTTGCTTTTCATATACTTGCGGAAAAGACTGTTTCCCATTTGTGGGATTGCAATTGTAATTTTTTCCATAAACGGCCTCGTTCGTCTGATTATACTGAATTTTATCTTTATATTATCAAATTTTATTGACCTTGTCAAATAATTGTGCTATGATCAATAATATAATTTTTTGTTTTCGTGAGGAGGGGTATGATGAAATACGATTTTACAAGTGTTCCAGATCGTTCGAAGTGCGGATCAATGAAATGGGACAGCGCTCCCGAAGCGTCAACGGAGTATGTGCCGCTGTCCACGGCGGATATGGAGTTCCCAACTGCTCCACCGATCGTAGAGGCCATCAAAAGCTGTGCCGAGAAACAAATCCTCGGGTACAGCCAGCCCACGGAGGAATATTATGATGCGGTGATCAGCTGGCAGAAGCGCAGGCACGGCTTTGACATCAAAAAGGAATGGATCCTCACCACGCCGGGGGTGGTCGACGCGCTGGCAGTCATCATCGACGCCGTCACCAAGCCGGCGGAATCGGTCATCATCCTCACACCTGCTTACTACCCCTTTGATCTTGCCGTAACGGCGAAAAGCCGTAAAATCGTTTACAGTGAGCTGATCGACCATAACGGCCACTATGAGATCAATTTTAACGATCTGCGCGCCAAAGCCGCGCGAAAGGAGGTCACGGCGCTGCTCTTCTGCAATCCGCATAACCCCACAGGCCGGGTGTGGACGCGCGAAGAGCTCAAAAGGGTTGCCGATATCTGCTGCGACAACGGCGTATTTATCATCGACGATGAGATTCACAACGATATCATCATGCCCGGATTTGAGCATACGGTGATGGCGACGGTCAGCAAAAGGGTCCTGAACAATATTGCCGTGTGCACGGCACCGAGCAAGACATTCAATCTGGCGGGTTTGCAGTGCTCCAATATCATCATCCCCAATGACCTTGCAAGAACGCGCACCATGGCGTGCTCGCTCATCAATATGACGATGCAGCTGAATGTTTTTGCGTATCCTGCGTGTATTGCGGCCTATACAAAATGCGATGAATGGCTCGAGGAGATGATCGCGGTCGTCCAGAGCAACGCCGATCTGGTAAAATCGTTTATGGCGGAGCATTTCCCCGCAGTGCGGGTAATAGAGCTGGAGGGTACATATCTGCTGTGGCTCGATGTGCGCGGGCTGGGGCTCACACATGTGGAAATGCGTCAGATGCTTGTGAAAAATCATCTCTATCTCGATAACGGGGAGATGTTCGGCCGGGCGGGCAGGGGCTACCAGCGGATCAATCTCGCCTGTGCGCGTGTAACGCTTGAAAAGGCGCTGAATCGTTTTAAAGATGGCATGGATGCCGTTTATGCCGAGTGGGAGAAAAACGGCCGGCCATATCATAAAACGCTCAAGGTCGGCGACCGGCTGGAGGGCTTTGTATATGATTTGCCAAACGGATCCAGCACGGAGCTTCGACCGGGTCGCTCTACACTGATTATTTTCAGCCGTTATTACGGTTGCCAGATCTGCATGGCCACGCTTCAATTTGTCAAGGGGATCTATCCGCTCCTAAAAGCCGCGGGATGCGACGTAAAATTTGTCATGCAGTCGGATATGCGCACACTTGCACCGGCGCGCGGTAAATATCCGTTTGAGTTGATCGCCGACCCGTTATGCAAGCTGTATGACCGGTACAATGTGTTCGAGGCGGACAGCCCGTTTGGCATGATACTGGGCGATAAAATTATTAGTAAAATCATCGGAAAAGATGTCAAACGCATTCTTCATTCAGGGGCGTTTGAGGGGCTGGCCCAGTCCCTCCTCGGGGATTCGGATGATACCGATGGAGGACCGCGTGCCCTGCAGCTTCCTGCATTTATAACTGTTGATAAAAACCTGAAGGTGACCTATGCCCATTATTCGAAGACGATGGCAGACTTACCGAATATTAAAGAGATTTTGAGGGGGATAAAAGCGTAATGACAGTCAAAACAGAGGCTCCTGCCAAGGAGAAAAAGAAGCTGGGCGTCATGGGGATGGCGAGCTACGGCATCGGCAACAGTATTGGCTCGGGAATTTTTGTGATGATTGGGTCGGCTATCGCCGCAACGGGAAAAAGCCTCCCGTTCGCCCTTGTACTGGCGTGTGTGGTCGTCTTTTTTGCGTATCTTTACAAAACATTTATGGCGGGCATGTTTGTAATGCCGGGCGGGCGTTACAGTCAGCAGGCGCTCTTACAGCCGCCGTTGCTGGTAGGCGTCTCCGCGATCTCCATGGTGTTCTCCGGCCTCGCCTTTGCCATGTATGGCCTGTCCATTGCGGAGTACGCGGCGGAGGTCTTCCCGGTGCTGGACAATTACCGCGAGCTGATCGCACTTGTCATTATCACGATTTTCTTTGCCACCACGCTGCTGGGCGGAAAGGTGATGGGCATATTAAACGTAATCATGGTGGGCGTTTTGATTATTTCCCTGCTGATATACATCGCGGTGGGGCTGCCCAAGGTCGACTGGGCCTCCGTCAATCCCTTCTCCGAAGGGTATTTTGGGGGCGGCGTTACAGGCTTTATCTATGCGGTGGCTTTGCTCAGCTTTGCCTGTCAGGGTTCCACCATGCCCATTGACATGACCTCCGACGCGAAGGACCCCAAGCGGACGCTCCCCAAGGCGATCATACTCTCTTCGGTCGTGATCCTTGTCGTCTATGTCCTCATCGGGATTGTTTCGTCCGGCGTGCTGCCCGTTGAGGCAGTGGCTGACAAAAATCTCGGCGTCGTGGCGCGAGAGATTTTTCCCTATTCCGTATTCCTGATCTTCATGATTGGCGGTGCGTGCTTTGCCATTGCCACCTCGCTCTACAGTGCGATCGCCGGCATCCGCTATCCGCTGATGGCGACGGTGGAAGATGGATGGTTGCCGAAGTTCCTCGGAATCAAGACAAAAAAGCGTGAATATCCCTGGGTGATGATGCTCCTTTTGTACCTGATTGCCGTCATCCCCATCTTTGTAGATTTTGGGCTGGATGAATTGGTTTCTGTCATGATGATTCCGATCATGGTGCTCAATACGATCAATAATCTGTTCATGATCAAACTGGTCAAAAAATATCCGCAGGCCTGGAAGCACAGTTTTTTCCACATGCCCAAGCCGGCGTTTTACGCCTCCATGATATTTGCGATGTTCTGCTCGCTGATTATCACGGTAAGCCTGTTCACGCAGCTCGGCGGCTGGAAAAAATATGCGATGATCGCGATGGTCATATTCCTGTTTGTCTACAGCTATTACAGGCTCAAGGCGGGTAAGGTGGATCTGCGTGAGATTGAAGAGGCCCATGCCGAGGCGGAAAGGGCGGCCGCCAGTGAAGAGGCAGAATAAGTAGATAGAATAGAAAGACCCAGTATAAAAGGGGCGCGTTGCAGAATGGACATCTGCGGCGTGCCCCTTTTATCATGACGCTGCTGTGATGGACAAATTCCCGGAAAAGCCCTTCCCAGCAAGGACAATATAGTTATCCCCCTCGGAGAGGGTGATCGCATACGTACCTGTTCCGGTGTCCCCGGCGATGGGATGGCGTGTTCCCTTCTCCAGCCAGTAGAGTGATGCGCTGCCGGCTGTGACCTCAAGGGTATAGGCAACGGTTAAGGAGTGCCCACCGCCGCGCCGCAGTGAGGTGCCGCCGAAAAGGATTTCCTCTCCGCTAAAGTCTCGATAGTCCGCCGTGTAGTGACCGGTATAGGAGTCCTCGCCCAGTTCCCGTTCTCCGACCAGCTTGGAGTCCCGCGTCAATGCATAAGGGCTCATCGTCTGTAAAAATTCGTTGAACCCGCTTAGAATTTTTTCCTTTGCGGTGTTGGCGCCATCCCGTACCACAGCAGTACAGCCCGCCGCCAGCAGCAGACAGACACCCAGCAATAGGATGGCCGTCCCGCGCTTGATCCGTCTCATGAAAATGGCCCCCTTACGCCAGCGCGGAGTAGAGCGCCCATGCGCCAAGTACCAGTCCGCCGAAGGCGTACACGTCGTTGATGACCATGCAGATCTGCATCAGCTTGTTTTTAACGCCGCCCTTGGCATAGCACATGCTTGTAAAAATGCCGCTGAACACCATAAAGGTGATGTAGCAGCCGATCATAATTTCTGCAACGGGGGATTGAAGCGCCCAGTCGTGCATGCGGAACAGAAAAATGGTCCACGGAACGAACACCATCACCGAACTGACGGCAGTGAGTAATTTGTTTTTCATGATCGATTATCTCCTTTCACTTTTTCCAAAGAACAGGCATGCGCCTGTCAGGCAGACGATTGTGATGCCGATGGCCATCGGGAGCAGGGGAATCAGATCCAAGTGGGTGTCGCCGTTCGGCAGCCCATTCATCAGGATCATGATCCGGTAGAACGGATAGCACATCGGATAGGCAAACCACACCTTGGTGTTGATCGCCAGTACAGACGGCACGATGGATGCCAGCCCGATTCCCATGGAAAAGATCGGGGTGCGTACGCACACGGCAATCAGCCAGAAGACGGCCGCCATCGGGATACCGGACAGGTAGAAGATCCCGGCCTCCCGCAGGACGAACAGCGGGGAGAGAATCAGGTTGTAGCCGTTCAAATGCGAAACGATGGATGCGCAGGGATAATAGCATACGGTCATCAATACAACCTGTACAGCCGCCAGCAGGAGCAGGACAACAAATTTTGCCGCGCACAGTGCCGCAGGGGTGACGGGCAGGGTGAGCATTTTCAGTATGCCGCCATGGCTGCGCTCCGTTTGGACGAGCAGTACTGTGCACACGACCATGGAGGCGGGGAACATGAACCACGCCAGCACCATAAAGCTCTGAATAAAAAAGTTGTGCTCTGGGGAGAGCCCTTCAGTTGCGGGGGTCATGATAAAATCGTAATTGACGAGCGTCGGGATCCACAGCAGGACCACCGGGATGAGCAGGATCCAAAAGATATGCGAGCGGCGGATCTTTTGCAGTTCCACCCCGATCAGCTTAAAAAAGTTCATGCATACCGCCTCCTCAATTTTAAGAGAATGGCCTCCGCCAGCACAGCCAGTACGATCTCAGCGACGCAACCCGCCAGCGTGGCAAAAATCCAAGTGGAATCTTCCGCTCCCGCCAGTGTCTGGAAGGGGAGGGAGAATGGGAAAAATGAGAGAATCCGATTGTCGGCCGGCAGTACACTCACAGTAAAGATGCAGATCACACCTGCGCCCAGCGTAATCCACATATTCCGGCACAGGGAAGAGAAAATCATCAGAATAATACATGGCGGGATCATCAGCGCAAAGGCATATTCTAAATTCTTGAACAGTGCGGTGAAAAGTCCGCTCTGTTCAGGGAACCAGTGGAGCGCGCAGAACGCCAGCGCGATGTGCTCGATTACCAGTGCGGCGAGCAATGCGATCATCAGGATGACCGTTTTATCGAAAAAGAGTTTTCCGGACCGGCAGGCTCTCCATCTTCTGAATAGCGTTGCCGGAGAACTCCGTGTGGTACAGTATACACGCGCCGATTACCGCCAGGCAAAGGTTCAGCATAATGATCATTTGCCCGTTGGCGTTCATCAGAATATCCAGTGCCGGGAGTGGCTGTCCCGTAAACATCTCCGGCCGTGCCGCTGTGTTCAGTAGTGGGAAAAGCGCTGCGATTGCCCCGCCTCCCAGAATCGCCGGGAAGAATCCGGTCCGTTTGAGCTTTTTGAGTTCCAGCTGAAAAGTCATCGTGCGTCCCTCCGATTCCGGTGGTCCTCTTCAATCATCGCCAGGAAGGTATCCTCCAGATTGTCCACAGGCAGGCCCATTTGGGCGGCATGGTTTTTTAACTGGGGGATGGTCCCCTCAAACAACAGACGGCCATGATTGAGGATCCCTACATCGTCGGCCATCAGTTCGATTTCACTGAGCAGGTGGGAGGAGACGAGTACCGTACAGTCGTACCGTTGGGGCAACGAACGGATCAGGGTGCGGATCTCGTGGATGCCTGCCGGGTCCAGGCCGTTGGTCGGTTCGTCGAGGATCAGGATCGGCGGCTGTCCGATCAGCGCCTCCG
>USLQ01000010.1 GCA_900555545.1 uncultured Oscillospiraceae bacterium
CGGCCAAAGTCCGGCGAAAATTCCTGGGCCTGGAATTAGAGGAGTAGCGCTGAATGGGCTGTCCCGTTGACCGGCCCAGCTCAGGAGAAAATCCTGAACCGCATTTTTATAATTTTTCACCGATATACATGGCGTGCTCCGAATAGGAGAGCAGCTCCGGCACCTCTAAAAACATTTTGCCGACCTGGATCCAGCTGTCAAACTCTTCCCGGCTCCTCGTCACAATGTCAAGCCTGTTCGGGCCCAGAATCCCCTCCTGCCCGAAAAGCGACAGCTTCTTTAGCGGAAATTGTTCCATAAAGGGAAGGATATTGTTTTGATGAAAGAAACACGTACTGGTAAACGCCGGGCCAGTGTAATTCTCCCCAGTGAGAATCTGGTCGAAGGCGGCTTTCGTCTCCGGATTGCCAAAGTCCTCCATGATAACCCCTGCATTTTGCAGATTGTAAAGAACCCCTGCAAACAGCAGAATAAAGGAGACATACAATTTTCCGCCGGGTTTCAAATGGGAAAGGGCGACCGAAACCGCTTTCTTCTGCTCCGCCTCTTCCTTTAAGTGATAAAGGGGGCCCATGAGGAAAACATGGTCAAACTGACCTAAATCAAGCTCATCCAATTCCAGACAGTTTTTTGCAAAAGCAGAAAAGGTGACGTTTCTCTCCTTCGCCTTTTCCTTTGCCAGCGCGATGTTCCCCTCTGATAAATCGACCAAGGTCACATCGCATCCTTTTTGCGCAAAATAGATGCTGTACCGTCCGGGGCCGCCCCCTACATCCAAAATCCTGTCCCCCGGTTTGATCCACCGCTCCATCATATAAGTGGTGAACAAAAACTCGAATGGATTGTTCTCAAGCCGCTCCCATTCCTTGACCGCGTTTTTGTCGTAATACGCTTGAACCGTCTCCCATTCTTTCTTCATTTGATCCCCTTCTTTCATTCTGTTTTTTCGTATAATGCAAAGAGCCTATTCAATAAAAATCATTTATGAACCGAATAGAGAAAATGAAGCATATCACCGTTATAATATTGCGTGATAAATTCATCCTCTTTACTCATACCGATACTTTCGGCCACCTTCACAGAAGCGATGTTATCCGCTTTTATGATTGAACACACCTTATCCCTATTTAATTTCTCAAAAGCGTATTTCTTACACCCCATAGCCGCTTCCCTTGCATATCCACAGTGCCAAAATTTTTCTTTCAGCAAATATCCAATTTCAAGCACTTGAATATTTTTGTAGGGCTGCATTGTTAGCCCCGCTTGCCCTATCATTTCACCGGTATCTTTTAATACGGCTGCCCACAACCCGAATCCATATTTTTTGTACCGGTCTATTTGCCGGTCAAGCCATACTTGAACATCATTGTCGGAAAAATCATGTTCGTAGGCATACATAACTTTGGGATTTTGCAAAATTTCAGCCAAATTTTGAAAATCGGTTTGCTTCATCTCTCTTAACATCAAGCGTTCGGTTTCTAATATCATTGGGATTACCTCGCCATCAATTTTGTTGTAACGTGGTTTTGGATTTTTCAGTATCTATCCCTTTTTCGCCTGTTCCAGCAGATACTGGGCGCGGTCATAGTCCTTCTTTTTGACGTAAATGGTGCACGTATGGCGCTCGCCCTCGCAGGGGATATAACCGCGCTCCGGCCGGGTGGAAAGGCGGTCCGGGTATTCGCTAAAGGTGGGAATTTCATTCTCCCGGAGCAGACCGCGGATGCGCGCCTCCTGCTCAATGGAATACGTGGTGGTCAACGCTTTTTTACTCCAAAACATCGCTATATCTCCTTTCTGAAATGACAAAGAGGCGTATCACTTGACTGTGATACGCCCCCTTTGATTATTGCTTTGCTCGAATATAGATATGCTTGATCTGGCGGTTATTCGTATCGCGCTGGTCGATCTCGAACAGGCCAGTGGAGCGGATCAGCGGACAGAGCTTGGAAAAGCCGTAGTTCCTACTGTCGAAAGAGGGCTGCTTTTTGAGCAGCATATTGCCCACATCCCCAAGAAACGCCCAACCGTTTTCGTCGGCCACATCCTCCACGGAGGTACGCAGCAGCTTGACAAATTTGCGGTCCAGCTTGCTGACCTTAGGCTCCTGCTTTTTGGCGGCGGGCTTCTTTTTGCCGGACGTTTTCTCCTCTTTTTCCTTTTTCTCCTCCGGCTCGGCGTGCTTGGCGATAATTTCCAGATAGATGAACTTATCGCAGGCCGCGATAAACGGCTGCGGCGTCTTTTTCTCGCCAATGCCGAGCACCTTTTTACCGGACTCTCGCAGGCGGAGCGCCAGGCGCGTATAGTCGCTGTCGCTCGCGACGATACAGAAGCCGTCCACCTTATCCTCAAAAAGGATATCCATCGCGTCGATGATCATGGCGGAATCGGTGGCGTTCTTCCCGGTGGTGTACCGGTACTGCTGGATGGGCGTGATCGCGTTCTCCAACAGCACCTTTTTCCACCCGGAGGCGGTGGACTGCGTCCAGTCGCCGTAGATCCGTTTAATGGTCGGCGTGCCGTATCGGGCGACCTCCTCCATCATCTCCTTGACATACTTATAGGATACATTATCCGCATCGATGAGCACGGCAAGGCGCAGATCGCTCAAATCCTGAACAGCGCTCATGCTTTTTTCACCGCGACGGCCACGCTGCCGTACTCCGTATCGATCTCGCGGGAGAGATCCGCATCCGCAAGCGCCTCAAAGGCGACGGAATCGGCCAGCAGCTCGGAGGCGATGTGTGCCTGATCCTCCTTCAGCGCACCGCCGAGGAATGCATCTGCCGTGACGATGGAGACGGCCACGTGCTGCTCCACCTGATAGCCCGCATCCTTACGCAGGATCTGGCACTGGCGGATGATGTCACGCACGGCGCCCTCCTTCTTGAGGTCGTCGGTGATGGTGGTATCGATGGCAACAACCATCTCCGCCGAGCACTCGGCGCTCACAATGCCCTGTTTGGTCGCTGTCTGGCGCTGGAAGATGGAAGGATCATATGCCTCCGCCCAGCCGGGAACCCGAACCTGCTCGCCCGCATCAAACTGAGCCACAAGTGCGGCCATTGCCTCTGCGTCAAGCTCCGCAAGGGACTGCTTCATCTTGTTGACATTCTGCTTGAGGACAGCGCCCGCCACCTTAAAGTTGACAGCCAGATAGGCATCCTCAAACACGGATTTATCTTCGATATATTGGATTGCCTTAATATTCAACTCGTCAAGCACGCTCTGCTCAAAGGTTGCGATCTTCCCGGCCTGCTCCGGCGTGCAGCAGACGTACAGCACGGAGAGCGGCTGACGCACCTTGATCTGCGCCTCATTGCGCAGGCGCATGGCCGTGGCAATGATATCGCGGGAGAGTGCGGTGGACTCGAGCACGCCGTTATCAGAGATCCCCTCAACAGGCTTCGGCCAGTCGGACAGGTGGACGGAGATCTCAGCGTTGCGCAACACCTTACGGGTCAGCTCCTGCCAGATGTGCTCCGTCATGAACGGGATGATGGGCGCCATGCAGCGGACACAGGCGTTGAGGGCATTGAACAGCGTCCAGTAGGCAGCCATCTTATCCGGGCCGTTGTCGGACTTCCAGAAGCGGCGGCGGTTGAGGCGGATGTACCAGTTGGAGATATCGTCCACAAAGGCCTCAAACTCCTTGACAAGCTGATACGCCTTGTAGTCATCCATATAGTCCGTGGCGCGCTTGATAAACTCATTGGTGCGCAGGATCAGGAAGCGGTCGACTGGCTTGAGCGACTGATCGTCCGGCTGATAGTCAGTAAGATCAGGCTTGTCGATCGCGGCATAGGTGTTAAAGAACGTAAAGATATTATAGAAAGAAAGCAGCTTGCGGCGAGCCTCATCGCCGAGGTTGAAGCCGAAGCGCACATCATTCGCAACAGGCGCGCCCGCATACAGATAGCGGATGGAGTCCGCGCCGATCTTCTCGGCGGCCTCATCAAATTTAATCATGAAGCCGGTCTTGGAGAACTTGGAGCCGTCCTCCGCGACGACAGAGTTATAGGAGAGTACACGCTCGTACGGGGCGCGGTCCTCAAGGACAACACTCATGAAGAGCATGGAGTAGAACCACAGGCGGACCTGCTCGCGCATCTCCGTGATCCACTCGGCCGGGTAGTTCTTTTTCCACTCCTCTTTATCGTCAAAATAACCGGTCGTGGAGAACGGAACAATACCAGCATCCAGCCAGACGTCGCCGATCTCCTGCACGCGGCTGACCTTGGCGCCGCAGTGCGGGCAGGTGATCTTGATATCATCAATCCACGGGCGATGCAGCTCCGGTAGCTGATCGACAGCCTCGCCGCCGAGCTCGCGCAATTCCTCCTTGGAGCCGACGACCGTCAGATGGCCGCACTCCGGGCAGGGATAGAACGGCAGCGGCAGGCCGTAGTAACGCTTGCGGGAGATATTCCAATCGCCCATGTTGTTGAGCCAGTCCACCATGCGCTTACCGTTGAAGGCCGGCTCCCACTTGACGGACTCGGCAGCCTTGATCAGGCGCGGGCGGAGCTCATCCGTGCGGATATACCACGCGGGAACCAGACGGAAGATGACCTCCGACTTGCAGCGCCAGCACACGGGATAGCTGTGCTCGATCTCCATGACCTTGTACATCTTGCCGGCCTGCTCCAGGTGCTCGAACACCTCGGGAGCCACGGTGTGGCTGTCCTTACCGGTCATCCAGCCAAAGCCGTCGAGGAAGATGCCCATATCGTCCACGGGCATGACCTTGGCGAGGCCGAGGCTCTCGCCGAGCTCAAAGTCCTCCGCGCCGCAGCCGGGCGCGATGTGAACGACGCCGGTACCCTCTTCCGCATCCACCTGATCCCAGAGGACGATGCGGTGATCGATATCCTTCTGGGCCTCAAAGTCCGGGAAGCAGGTCTCAAAGTGCATGCCCTCGAGCTCCTTGCCCTTAAACGCGCGCAGGACCTCTTTCTTATCATCGCCAATATACTTGATGGCGTTCTTGGCCAGGATGAGGTGCTTATCATCGCTGTGGAGGGAAACCTCGACGTAGTCGATATCCTCGTTGACGGCAAGTGCGACGTTGGAGGACAGCGTCCACGGAGTCGTGGTCCAAACAAGGATGTTGCAGCCGAGCTCCCGAACAGGGAGTTTGAAGAAGACGGAGTTGTGCTTGAGCATCTTGTAGGAACCGGTCATCTCGTGCTCCGAAAGGCTCGTGCCGCAGCGCGGGCACCACGGCATGGGCTTGTATTCGCGCTCAATCCAGCCGTTCTCATGGCACTTTTTCAGGAAATACTGGTGATATTCTTATCCGTATTGGTAAAGTAGGAGTTCTCCCAGTCCATCCACTGGCCCAGGCGCTTGGACTGCTCCGTAATAACGGACGAGAAATGCTTGACACGATCCACGCACTTGTGCGTAAACTTGTCCATCCCGTAGGCCTCGATATCCTTCTTGGTCTTGAAACCGAGCTCCTTCTCGACCTCAACCTCCACCCACAGGCCCTGGGAGTCAAAGCCGTTCTGATAGCGGCAGTCCTTGCCCTTCATGGCGTTGTAACGCAGGAAGGTATCCTTAAGCGTGCGGCCCCAGGCGTGGTGCACGCCCATCGGGTTGTTGGCCGTAATCGGCCCGTCGATGAAGCGGAAGCGCTCGTGCCCGGCATTCTTGGCCTTCAGCTTGCCAAAGCAGTCGTTCTCCTCCCAAAACTTCATGACCTCGTGTTCCATTGCGATAAATTCATTCTTATCCGCCATGATTTCAACCTCCGTCGGGAATATACTCGTTAACATTATAATTATACACGAGTTTGGCGACTTTGCAAGCCCTTTTGCAGTTGACAAGCGCCTTTTTGCGCGGTATGCTTATCGGTATGAACAAATCGAGGAGGCTCACCATGGAGATCAGGATTTTCACCGGCCGCGATACCGGTTTTGAGGACGCAAAAAAAATCCGCACCGCCGTGTTTATCGAGGAGCAGGGATACAGTGCGGATATGGAATTTGACGAGGCGGACGGCACGGCGACACACGCCGTCCTCTATCTGGATGGGGCGCCTGCTGCGACGGGCCGGATGATCGACCTGGGCGGCGGCGCCTTCAAGCCCGGCCGGATCGCCGTGCTCAAGGAGATGCGCGGCAAGCACCTGGGGGAAAAGATCGTCACTGCGCTGATGGACGCGGGGATCAAAAAGGGCGCGAAGGAGTTCCACATCAGCGCCCAGACGCAGGCGCGCGGCTTTTATGAAAAGCTCGGCTACACCTGTGTGGACGAGAGCAACGTATATCCCGATGGTCACATCCCGCACATTGATATGATTAAAAGGGTATAAATCAGGCGCTCTCCTTCTCCCCGACCTCCTCAGAGGCGGGGTATTTTTTTGCCATCCAGCGCTTGTAAAAGAACATGCCCACTGCGCCGAGGACTACCGTGGCCGCGTACACGCCGATGACAAGTCCCCAGTTGCGGTCGCCGAGGGCGCTGCCGCAGATGGTGGAGGAGATAATCGCTGGAAAACGTGCGATGGTTGTCAGCACCATAAAGGTGGGGATGTTGATGGGCAATACCCCCACCAGATACGTGATCACGTCCTTGGGCGTGGCAGGGATCAGATAGATCACAAAGAGCAGGGCATTGACTTTTTCCGCCTGCTGTAAAAACCGGAGGGACTTGAGCTTTTGCTCCGGGACAAAGAGATGGACCATCTTCATCCCCAATTTGCGGGTAAAGCCGATGATGATAAAGGAACCGATCAGCGTACCGATCATACAGTACAGGCAGCCGAGCCAGGTACCAAAGGCGTATCCGGTGCCAATCTCCAACGGTTCGGCCGGGATAATTTTGATAACGGTCTGGAGGGCGCGCACTGCGATGAAGAGCAGCGGGGCGGCCGCCCCCTTGGCATCGAGCCATGCGCGGAACCGCTCCGTATCGGAGACAAACGCCCACAGCGGCCCGCCATACAGGATACACAGCACAACACTGGTCAACGATATGGCGCCGATCAGTGCCACCACACCGATTTTTTTCAAGAGCTGGAGTTTCTCCTCCCGGGTGAGCTCCTCATGCTTTTTGCGGCTCAGACGGGCAAGTTTTGAAAATTTTGACACAACAGTTTGGGTCGTCAAGCAGAACACTTCCTTGGATTTTCAGACTTATACGGCGGCCGTACCTAAGGAACGGGATGGGCGAATGGCCGGCTCCTCCACACAGTCGCGCAGGCTGTTATAAAAGCGGTCGAGCTCGCCGCGGTAGCCGTCCTTCCACGGTTTATTTTTGCCGCAGTAGTGGACAATGACCGCTATCCTCTCGATCTCATCGATCGATTCCACACGCCTGTTCCTGTTAAAGCGGTTGTGATTGTGCCAGTAGGTCTCATCCAGATTGTAATAGAGCGCATCCACATAGGCCGTCTTTGAAGCATACATACCGTTTATAATATCCTGATCCTTCAGCGGCAGGCGGCCGCGGTTTTCACGGATGTAGTCGTAGATGGCGCGGACGTCCTGCTCCGCGCGCAAAAGATCCAAATTCATCAGCAGGACGCCGGCATTGATATACTGCGCCCCACGCGGCATCTTCAGCCGGACCCGATTGATCCACTGCATCACGTTGAACTGATGCGAGGCGCCGGCAAAGTACCGCCCGGTCAGATCCATCGCGTACAACTCATCCAGCGGATTGATCACAACAAGATCCGGATCCAGGTAGAGCACACGGTCAAGCGTTTCCGGCAGGAACTGTGCCGCAAGCAGCCGGTAATAGGTGGCCTTGGGGATCCGATCGTCCACCGGGGCGTCATCAAACATTTGGGGCGAGATTGGGACGGAATGGATCCGGATCCGGTCGCCCGGCACACGCTCGGCCAGATAGCGGAAGTCCTCCGCGGTGAGAGAGGCATGCGCCACGTAAACATCAAAGGTGTTGGCCGGATTGGAGACTGCGATCGAGTTGAGCATTACAGTCAAGGGCTTGATATAGCCGCTATCGAGTGTTACAAGAATATTCATTTTCATTTGTCAGGACCTCCTTTAACTGTCCGTTCAGAGTAAATGCGTCTGTCTGATTGATGGTTCGGACTCGCGCCGCAATTGTACACCGGCGCTTTTGGGGGAGCGATACCAGAATTCTTCCGATTCCCGTCCCAGGTATGCGGCTATCCCCTCACCGATTCCTATCATACCGGACAGCCATTACATTCCGGGAACATGGAACTGAATTTTTAGCGATGCTTTGATGAAGAATTCCGTACGATTTTCCGGCCGTCTTTTACAAAAAAGAAACAAAAATGAAACTTTTTCAAATATTCACGTCTACCCCTCCGCTTTTATCTTATCACGGTCACCCCTTTATTTCTCTAACGGGCGACTAACGTTTGCCTTACAGCTTTGTAAGGTAATGTACGGTACCGTGTCCCACCATGCTCCCTTTCGACCGCCCACTCGATTATATCGCCGAAGTAGACAAAAATCAAGCAAAAATTAGATATTCTACACAGAAAACAATTTTAACAAAGATATATATATATATAAATTGTACAAATTAGCCAGTGAGCATTTCACTTGATATACGGACATCCTGTTCCGAACAAACAACAGACAGGAATTGCATCTTGCCCCTATTATCCCCCAAGCCCGTTCAGGAAGCGGTAAAGGAAACGGTTAAGACTTTATAAAGAATTTTTACGGATATTCCAATACCAGCAGGAACGACTCCCCATCCGGATAGGTACAGACAAACTGGCTGCCCGAACGCTTGGCGATCAGGAAAAACTCCCTGCCGGTTTTCAGGTCAAACTGCGTGTTTTGCCGTACGACACGCACCTGCGCCCGGTCAAAACAGGGGCGCTCGCCGACCGACAGCCCTTCGATCTGGCGGGCCAAACGCTCATACAGCTCCATACGGCCAACAGGCGGATCGCCCGGGGAGGCGTTTGCAGCCAGCGCCCGCTCCAAATAGCGGGCGTAGTCCGGCTCCATCAATTCCTCCGCCGGAACGGTGATCTCCGGCGCTTTGGCATGCCGCACCTTTTCAATCAGCAGCGCGGCCATCTTCGGAGAGAAGAGGATAAAGTCCTGATCCCCTGTGACACGAATCCTGTACTCCCGCATCAGCACTCCACCCCTCTGAGCCGCTCCACCAGAGCCTCTCTGGAGAAGCTTTTCATCGACACAAGGGTAATGATCAGCGGTACGGCGATGAGTACGGCTGCATAGGCAATGGCAAAGGCAACCGGGAACTGGAACGCCATATAATAGGCGCCCATATCATACAGCACATTACTTAAAATATATCCACAGAGCGTTCCTATCGTCATAGTCACTCCGACCGTTGCGAGGACTAAAATTAAACTTTCACTTAAAAGCATTTTCCTGATCTGGCTCTTAGACATTCCGATAGATTCGAGCATTGCCAGTTCCTGTTTTCTCGTCACGATGTTGGTAATGAGTGTGTTCATCATACTCAATATACTGAACATCATAATAAAGACCGACAGCCCGCTGATTGCTCCGAAGAGGGTGTTCGCTGTCTGATCATACGAAGCTTTTCTGTCAGCGTAAGTATCCATGGAAAGTTCCGGCCTCTCATCCAGTATCTCTTTCAGAGCCTCTCCTACTACGCCTTCCTTTTCAGGGGCAGCGGATATGAGCAGCTGAACATTCAGGTTGTCGTAGGAAAGCTGGTTTAAGACTGCCCGCTCAGGCATTACGAACCATCCGTCCACATTATCATTGTCTTTACTGTACTGGTCATTTAAAATGCCCAGTACCGTTACTTCCTTTTCCGCCATCTTGCTGCCGTCATAGTATTGGAGATTCACCTGATCTCCGATCTCAAACTCCCATCCATAGATTTCCATGACATTTGTGTTGCTGTGAATCAACACATAATCGCCGGACATCATCTTATCATAATCCCATGTACCCTCTTCCATGTATTTTTCGATCCCCTTTATCTCCTCATCGCTCATAGGATAAAGGTAATCGTCGTTCGCATATTCCTCATGCTTTGGGAAGTCAAATTTCACGCCCAGGCTCTTCAGTTCCTCTACCTTTTCCACTCCGTCTATGGCCAAAATCTCTTCGACCATATCGTCTCCCATAGATTTTTCCGCCTGCATCCCGCTCATTCCATTTTCGTTAAGCTCCACAGCCGAATCGGAATAGTAGATATCAAACTCTGCATCTTTCCAGATACCCTGTCTCGAATAGCCGTCCCTGTCAAAAGACGAAATATAAGTGGCCGCCGTCATAAAGAGGATCCCACCGAGCGCAAGGGAGAGCATGGTGACAGCCGCTTTCTTTTTATTCTTTGAAAAATTCATTATGCCCAGCCCAAAAGGCGTAAGACTGCGGCACAGTTTCCTGTTTGCGGCCTTTTTCATATCGTCCTGCGGCACATAGCGGAGCGCCTCCATAGGAGATACCGCAGCCGCCAGCTTTGCGGGCTTGTGTACGGAAATCATCGTAATGATGTAAACAACAATAAATACGCAGACCGCCGTCAACAATGTGTTGATAATACTGAAGCCGGATGGGATAATGAAGTATCCCGCTATACCGCCGATCAGGATACCAATGGGCGAGGCATAGAGGAATAACCTGCGCCCCTCCTTGGACACCAGCTTTTTCATCTGCTTTTTCGTCATACCAATGGTGCGGAGCTGCCCAAACTGATGGATCTTTCCGATAACGGACAGATAGAACACACCGTAAATAACCAAGATGCAGGCAAGCAGGATGACAAGCCCGACCAGACCATAGGTCAATACATCCTGCGTATCTACGGATAAGGAGTCGAGGAACGCTTTGGACGGGCTGATATATTTTCTTGCGATCCCTGCGTCGCTGCCGATCAGGTACATCGCTTCCTTACAATCTTCCGGGTGCATTGTTGTCGCGCCGTACAATTTGGCATAAACCTCATACGGGGAGTCCTTCAACTGGCTGCCGTTATCCGCATAGTCTTTGGAAAAGAAGGTTGCAAACTGTTTTGCGGTTTCTTCGCCTTTCAGGATACCCGTAACCGTAAAGGTTTCTGTGTTGCCATCGTAAAAATTAAGCGTTACCCGGCTTCCGATTTGCGGCTCGACATTCATCCTCTTGAGCATTGCCGCCTGGACGGCGACTTCATTTTCTTTTTCGGGCAATTTGCCGCTTTCCAGTTCTCCGATCCGGATTTTATCGGAAAGCTCGCTGACATAGTAAGGAATAACCTCAAACCCGTCCATCTCGGAGGGCGTCCCCGTCTTAACCTGAACTTGATAGGCAATGCGCTCATCGGCTTTTAAGGCTTCCACCTGACTGTCCGAGAGGTTATAGTAGCCGACCTCCTGTGCGTGGGAAAGCTGCCTTTGAGTATCTTCCCGCTGACCTACGGCGTACATCAGGATTGCCATCAGCAGGGCAGACGCCAAAACAATCGTGATCATTACAAAGATGTTGCGCATACGGCTTGACTTTAAGCTCTGCCTGGACATCTGCGCAATCATTTTGGAACTTATCTTCTTATTGCTCATTGTGCTCCCCCCTTACGCATGGATTTTGCCATCTTCAATACGGATCCGAACATCCGCCTTTTCCGCAATCTCAGGGTTATGGGTAATCATCACGATGGTCTGATGGAACTTTTCGCTTGTCATTTTTAAAAGGTCGATCACCTTATCGCTTGTGTGGCTGTCGAGGTTGCCCGTGGGCTCATCTGCCAGAATAATGGCCGG